>SXSP01000073.1 GCA_005792225.1 Bdellovibrionales bacterium
CGCGCTCGTCGGAAAAAAGACGCTCGCGGTACGTCTCGGCCTTGATTTCGCACGTTGCGAGATTTTCGTTTTGGTCGTGCTGCCGTTCGTTCTCGGCTTCTATTGGTATGCTCAAGGAATTCCCTACGCGCTCTTGATGCCCGCGATCAGCATTCCGTTCGCGAGACGGGTTGTTTCGGGTGTGTTCACCCATCAGCCTTCTCCGATTTTCAATCAATTCCTCGCGATGTCGGCGGGTCTCCAAATCCTGTTCGGCTTCACGCTCGCGATCGCGCTCTGGTTGAGGTAACTCGATATGCGCTTGTGGTCGTCGCCTTACACGCTGAGATCCCGCGAGGCTCTCAGCGGAAAGACTTCGACCAACGAACGCTCGGGCTCACTTCTTAAAGTTGAATTCGAGAACGGCGCAGTCGGTTTTGCTGACATCCACCCGTGGCCCGAACTCGGCGATCTTCCCCTCGATTCGCAACTCCGCCTTCTTTCCGAGGGAAAAACGACGTCGCTTACGGCGCGCTCCCTCGCGCTCGCTCAAGTTGACGGCGAAGCCCGCGCGAAAAACCAAAACCTCTTCGACGGTTTTGAAGTTCCAACGAGCCATTTTCTTGTGAACAACCTTAGCTCTCTGCGAGCGGATCAAGTTTGGGCCGAGGGATTTCGGCACCTCAAGGTGAAGCTCGGCCGTGATCCGTGGGGAGAGTCCCGGCGGCTCAATGAAATGGCGGGGGAGCTTCAGAATTTTCGTCTCCGTTTTGATTTCAACGGCCTCTTAAAGGGGGATGAATTCATCTCCTTCATTGAGCGTTTGCCCTCGTCATTGCGGGACAAAATCGAGTTCGTTGAGGACCCGGTGCCATGGGACGAAGAGGAATGGATCAGGCTAAGTGTACAAACCGGAACTCCGTTAGCGCTCGATCGTTTCGAGGGGCCGCTTGAGCAAGTGCGTGGATTTCAGTGGCTGATTTTAAAACCCGCGATTCAAGATCCCGAGGTATGGCTCGCGCGTCGACGAGATCTCAAGTTGTGTTTGACCTCCTATTTGGATCATCCCGTGGGCCAACTCGGAGCCGCGTACGAAGCGGCACGACTCCAGTCGACCGGATTGCACTTGGGTGCGTGCGGGCTCGTCAGCCATTTCAGTTGGGTCGATAACGAGTGGACGAGGCGGTTGAGCGTCAAAGGCGCGCGCTTGATTCCTCCGGCCGGGTCGGGCATAGGTTTTGATGACCTTCTTCACGTGGCGAGCTGGAGTCGTATCCGATGAGCTTCAATTGGGTTTCTTCAGACAACGTATTGCTCCTGAATCCGCGGCTCCCGGCCGAGACGCGTTCACATTACGAGCGCGCGTGGAAAAATCTCGTGGAGCCGAGCTTCGAATATCAAATCGGAATCGCGACTTCGGGTTCCAGCGGCGATCAAGGGCGGCTCATCGCGCTCTCGAAGTCATCACTTCTGGTCAGCGCGCACGCGGTGAACGAGCGTTTGCGAATCACGCAGAGGGATGTCTGGTACAAAACACTTCCGGATTATCATGTCGGTGGTCTCGGCATTCGCGCTCGCGCCCACTTGAGCGGTTCGAGTGTCGTCGAATCGAAGATGGAAAAATGGGACGCGTCGGCCGCATACCAAGAGCTTCTGAACTCGCGAGCCACGTTGACGGCGATGGTTCCGACGCAGCTCTTCGATTTCGTAAAACTCGATTTGCGCGCGCCCCCCATGCTTCGTGCGGTCGTGATCGGCGGTGGCAGGCTCGAGAAGGACCTTCATAGCCGGGCGTTGAACCTCGGCTGGCCGGCTCTTCCCAGTTACGGGTTAACCGAGTGTTGCTCTCAGGTTGCGACGGCGGTTTCCCAGTACGAACTCGGCCTCAAGCCTCTCGGGCACGTGGATCTGCGAATTGGGGAAGGTGACCGGATTGAAATTAGCAGTGCGTCTCTCCTGACGGGACAAGTCGTCTTCGATGCGCGGATGAATTCGTATTTCACTGATCCTAAAATCGAGGGCTGGTTCCGCACCGAAGATCGCGGGCAAATCGATGAAAAAGGAATCCTCACCGTGCTCGGTCGCACGCAAGATTTCGTAAAGGTGGGCGGCGAGGGCGTGGTGCTCTCGAAACTCGAGGAGATTCTTGAGCGAGTGCGCCTGCAAACGGGATTTGGCCATGACGTCGCGGTGCTTGCTGCGGAGGACGAGCGACTTGGCGCCAAGATCGTCTTCATCACCGATGCCAACGCGGAAGCCCTCGAAATTCTCGTTGAGAAATTCAACTCCGCCGTGATGCCGTTTGAGCGAGTGAGGTCTGTTCACCGCGTGGCGAGTTTGCCGCGCTCGTCGATCGGCAAACTCTTAAGGGTTCAGGCACTCTCTTTGGTAGGTCTCAAGCCCGTCTCGCACGACTGAGGGAATTGGCATCTTCGCGCGTTCTTTGATTTTAAAGAACGTATGCACGAGCGTGACTTCACACGCGACCTGATCTTTGTTTTTGAAAATGTATTTGAGAGTCGCGGAGCTTTCGCCCACGCGGTCCACGAGAACGGTGATCGAGCAAGAGCGGCCCGGGATGAGTGGCTGATAGTATTCGCATGAGCTATGGCGAATGGGAACGCCCCACTCCTCATTCGCAAACCAGGTCTTCCAATCAAATCCGAGCGATTGTACGAAGTCTTCGAAGGCATCGTGCGCCATCGGATAAACGTTCGCGAAAAAAGAAATACCTGCGGGATCGCCCTGACGAAAACGAATCGGAACTTGAAGCGTAAAAGGCTGTTTCATGATGGCTGAACTCTACGCCAACGACTGCCTTGACTTCAAGCAGGATGTGCCAGATAAATTCAGAGTTTTCGAGGGGATAGGGAAGGTTTGGGGCGCGATGAGAAGAGTTAAAGTCTATGATTCCAATGACTTTCCCGGCTACCTCCCCAAGCTCAACAATCTCTATGATGACCTCTTCTCCGACGGTAAGGGTTTTCGTTCGGCGCTCGTTCAAAAAATTTCGGGCCCATTAAAGCTCACGGATCGCGTCGTCGATCTTCTCTGTCAAACGATCGAGTTCATCCACAATGCTTCGCTCCTCCACGACGATCTCGTGGATCGGTCGCAACTCCGGCGCGGGAAACCCGCCGCTTGGACGAAGTACACACCCGAATACGCGGTGCTCGCGGGTGATTATCTCCTTGCGCGCGTGATGGTGAACTTGTCGGGACACGGCAACGTTCGGTTGATTCAGTATACTTCCGAAACCATCTCGGATCTTCTCGAGGGCGAGTGGATTCAGGATTCGCTCGTGCGCGATTTTAATATCACGCTTCCTCAACTCGATCGCGTGCACAACCTGAAGACGGGTTCGCTTTTCAAATGGTGTTTGAAAGCCCCGTTCATTGCCGCGGAAATGTACGAGAGCGAACTTCATCATCTCCTCGAGGAATGCGGATCGATTTTAGGTCTCTTGTTCCAGCGAAGCGATGATCTCCTGGATTTCGACATCCGCAACTACGAGGGAAAAGCCGTCCTCGGCGATTTGAAATCGGGTTACTTAAATTCGTTTGGGGTTTTTCTCACCGCTGGATTGCCGGAGGACCGGAGACAAGCGGCGTTCCGCTCGCAATCCTTAGGTGAACTCAAGACGGCCGTCGGCGAGTCCTATTTCGAAGAGCGCCTTTCCGAGTTCGACCGTATGAACGTAGGCCTCATCGATCTTTACGATCATCAAGTGAAAAGACTC
>SXSP01000074.1 GCA_005792225.1 Bdellovibrionales bacterium
GAGTCGATCGGCGGCTCTCCGCAAAACACGCAACAGATTTATAATATCTCCGCCGACGTCTTTGATAAGATGATCCGCGACAGCGGCGGTGACTCAACGAAAGTTCAAGAACAACTTTTGAAGGCTCAAGGAAATCCTGAAGCATTCTTCAAAAACCTTTCGCCTGAACAACGGGCGGCGATCGAAAAACTCGCCAAGGATATCGCGACTCGCCAATCGAGCGGCGATCCTGCTCGCTAGTCTTTGATTTTTCAAACCGCGCGGCGTACGCTCCTCTCTATCCGTCTCGGTGAGGAGCGAAAATGAAAAAACGCAAACTCGGCCGTCAAGGACTCGAAGTGTCGGCTCTCGGTTTAGGCTGCATGGGCATGTCTTGGGGTTACGGTGAGCCCAACGACGCCGAATCACTCGAAGTCCTTCATCGCGCGTTCGATTTAGGTATACGCTTCTGGGATACCGCTGAAATCTACGGACCCTTCACCAATGAAGAACTCCTCGGACGGGCGCTCAAGAGCAAGCCACGCGACCAGGTCGTTGTCGCAACCAAGTTCGCTTGGACGTTCTCCGCCGACGGAGAGAGAGCATCACTCGATAGTTCTCCTGCACACATCAAACGCACGATCGAAGACTCTCTAAAACGCCTGAAGACCGACTATATCGATCTTTACTACCAACACCGACTCGATCCGAAAACGCCGATCGAAGATACGGTCGGCGCCATGAGTGATCTCGTCAAGGCCGGTAAGGTCCGTTACATCGGTCTTTCGGAGGTGGGTCCCGCTACGATCCGCCGCGCTCACAAAGTTCATCCTCTCTCGGTCGTTCAGTCCGAGTACTCGCTCTGGGAGAGAGGCGTTGAGGAGTCCGTGCTCCCGACTCTTCGCGAACTCGGCATTGGCTTTGTTCCTTATAGTCCAATGGGCCGAGGCTTACTCACCGGTACCATTCGCAGCGCAAGCGATCTGCAAGAAGGTGATTCAAGACTCAATCATCCACGCTTTCAGGGCGAAAACCTGCGCGCGAACCTCGAGCTGGTCGATCGGGTTAAAAAGATCGCCGAGTCAAACGGCTGTACACCCACGCAGGTCGCGCTCACGTGGCTCTTAAAACAGGGTGAGGACATCGTTCCGATTCCGGGTACCAAGCGCGTGAAGTATCTCGAAGAGAACGCGCGCGCGGCGAGCCTCGAACTTCCCGCATCTGCCTGGAGCGAGCTCGATGAGTATCTGAATCGGTTCCGTCCCGCCGGCACTCGCTACCCCGAAGCCGCAATGAAGCTCATCGACACATCAGACGAGACGTGACTCGATCGAATGCGGGACCGGCGCTATGCCTGAGACCAAAACCGACATTCGATCGTAATCGCTGATATCGAGTCCGCGCCAAGGATGACGTGAGTCACCCGGCTCCGCCGGCTCCCAAATCTTTCCGCCGTGAACTTCGATGGAGCGCGGTCCCGTTTCGGCTTCCCAGCTCACGCGAGCGTTGAGTAGCTTCGTCATCATACGCGCCCGCGCCAGCGTCCGGCCCGCACGAATAAAAAGTCGCTCAAATTTCCCGCTCACTTCTTCCGGCGTGAGTCGTTCCTCAGTGTTGACCTCGGATTCTCCTTCATCCGTTTCGCTCTCGACTTCCGCTTCGACTTCATTACGCTTCTTTCGATAGAGCTTCAGTCCGAGGGCCAGCATCGAACGGACGTCGGTGAAACGGGAACGATGCACGCCAACTCTCGCGCAAAAAAGATCAAAGCCACTCTCAAGATCTTCCATCGGAATCACCGTGTGGAAGACTTGTAGAAAAAACGGACTCGTCAACGACCGCAAAACGAGCTTCAAATCTTCTATGCAATTGAAAGTACGAAACGCGCCGAGAGGGTGTTCGTCATCTTGCACGTCGCTCACGCGCTGGAAATCACGCGAGTAGAAGATGAGTTTACGTCTCCCCATCTTTAAGCTCACGTTATAAGGCGGATCAAAGCGCTTGATCTCATCGGTTTCAAGGAGTGCCGCTTCGAGCGCCGAACCGCACTCGGTATAATTGAGATCCCAGACTTGCGTGAGCATTTCGAGTTTTCGCGGATCGCGGCCTTTTCGTCCGCGGAAGTAACTGTTCACGCGATCTTTCAGCGAAGTGGCCTTTCCCACATAGAGCACCTCGCCCGATTTCGCGATCATGCGGTAGACGCCTGGTTTCGCGGGGAGCTTCAGCCGTTGTTCGCGCTCGATCCTGTATTCGTATTTTTTCGTTCTCTCGCCTTTGATCTTCGGCGTCTCGTTCCCCCACGCCGTCAGTTCTTCCCACGTCGTGATATGCTTGCGCTCGAGTTCTTCGACAAGTCCTCGCCAGATTTCAATGGTGGCTCTCACGTGGCTTGCCGCGCGCTTGACCTCTCCCACGCGGTTTCCGAAAAAACCCGAAACGCCGCGAATGTTCCGGCTCGGAAGCTGCGGAAAAAGTTTTTTCGTCAGCTGGTGCGAACAAAAAATCTCGAACGGCAGCTCGCCGCCAAAGAGATCAAGCAGGAACGGCTTTTCAAACTGAGCGTAGTGGATGATGGCGAGCGGTTGACCATCGAGTGCCTCGCGGAGCTCACTTAAGACGGTTTCGCGCGAAACGGCGTTCACCATTTCGTGAGCCGAGATACCGGTGATCTCTTGCACACGCCACGGGATCTCTTCACCCTCAGGAAGCTCGACGAGACGCGAATGAATCTCGGGCTCCGGAAATGTCTTTGGCGAAATCTCTGACCCAAACTCGCCGGAATTGGTCACTCGACACCAGGCTATTTCCAAAAGCGAGCCAACGGACGGACGCATTCCCGTCGTCTGGCAATCAATGATGATCACTGGTGTTTCTCGGAGCTTCATAATCTCTTGCGCGAAAGTGGCCTACCTGACTGGTGACAAACCAGTCAGTTTGCGACGAATTTTCATAGCCTCTCTCTCTTTTTTTCAAAGATCCAGTCTTCAGTGATGAATACGGCGGAACCGAGGTGGCATGAGTCATGCTTTTCCCCTGGCGTGACTGAAGTGGTCTCGAATCGAACTGTGGGAGGAGACGGACCCATGTCCATGATGATGAAAACAGCCGCGCGCGTTTCAACGTCGGTTTCGCTGGCGTTGATCGCCGTGAGCCTACTCGCGAACTGCGGAGTCAATAGCAACGGGGGAAATACGCGCGACGGTCGTCACGGCGATCCGGTTCCGCAAGATGGTCAATATCCGCCGAACGGTGGTTACCCGGGTCGTCCCGGAGGTCCTCGTCCTGGCGGCCCAGGTGGCCCCGGTGGACCGGGCGGTCCCGGAGGTCCCGGTGGACCCGGCGGCGCGGGAGGAAATCCTGATCGCTACCTCGTTTGCACGGTTCAAAATATTGATTCCGGTCTGCACGCGTGCGGAGTTTCGCGCCCAGACCGTCGCCGCGAGTTGAAGCGAGCGCTTCATCGCTACGCCGATCAATCCGGTCGCTTCTATTCGAGTCTTCTTTGGAGCCGCGCGCTCCAAACGCGAGTGGAGTTGAGCCGCGGCGAAATGCAGTGTCTGCGTCGCGTCCTGTGTCGTGGGGAGTTCCAAGGACCTAACTATCCGCAGCCGAACTACCCGGGTCCAAATTATCCTGGGCCTCAGAGACGCGAAGGTTCGATCGGTCCCGTTTACGATCCGAGCGATGACGTCAGCGAAGGAAACGAAATCGAACGCGATCGGATCGAAGAAGTGGAACCCGATGACTCCCGCGATGACGTCGGCAATGACTCCGGAAACTATCCCGGAGAATCCGGTGAATCGGCTCCCGAAGACGAAGTCGATCACGGAACGGACGAGGTTGGAAACCGACCCCGCCGCGGAAATCGATAAAACGAAAAACGCCGCCCGAAAGAGCGGCGTTTTTTTATTCTTCGGTCTCGTTCCAGTTCTTATAAATAAACACGGCAAAGTTAAAGAGACTGAGCGCTATCGCCGCGAGTAAACCCCAACCGTAACCCTCCCCGGGTTCGTTGGAGTAATGAATTCCGAAGTAGACGATCGCGACCTTCAAAAGAAGCGTCGGCACCAAGAAGGCTTTTAAGTAGGCAAAGAATTTTTCGTCGTCGGCATTTCTTTTTTCGCTCATCAGAGCGTCTTTATACCACGCTGACGCCTCCGCGCTAGATTCTTTCTGATCACGGGCGTAAGCTCGCACGAGAATCGTCATCCGAGAAACTTCCTCATAGGAGAGAGCTTCAGCCATGGCAGCCGCAACGGATTCGCTCCCGCAATTCCCCCTGGTTCCCCGCATTGAAGGCCGAATTCTCATCGGCGGAAAAATTCAAACCTCCGGCTTCGAAAGAAAGGAAGTCGTCAGCCATTCGTTTCACCCCGGAGCGCCTCGCAACGACGAGGGCGGAACGGTCCTCGGCACGACGCCAAACATCGGCGCGGAAAAATTCATGGAGGCCGTCGATGCAGCGGCCGTCGCGTGGGCAAAGGGCCGAGGCGACTGGCCCACGGCACGGATGGAGGAGAGAATCCAAGCCATTCTCAGCTTCCGCGATCGGATGCTCGCAAAGCGGGAACTCGTTTGCCGACTTCTCATGTGGGAGATCGGAAAAACCTGGCCCGACGCTCAAGCTGAATTTGACCGCACCATTCAGTACATCAACGACACGCTAGAGGAAGTAAAACAACTTGACCGCGAATCGAGCCGTTTTCAGTTTGCGGGTGGACTCGTTGCCCAGATTCGTCGCGCTCCTCTAGGAGTAACGCTTTGTATGGGCCCTTTCAACTATCCGCTCAATGAGACTTTCACGACCTTGATTCCGGCCCTCATCATGGGCAACACGGTGGTCGTGAAGATCTCCCGCCACGGAGAATTGTTTTGGGACGCGCTACTCGAGGCATTTCGAGACAGCTTCCCCGCAGGTGTCGCGAACATCATCAACGGACGAGGTCGCCAGATCATCGCGCCTGCCGTGCAATCAGGAAAAATTGACGTTCTCGCGTTCATCGGCTCGAGCAAGGTCGCAAACCAAATTAAGCTCGCTCATCCTCAACCTCACCGTTTCCGCAGTATCCTTGCGCTCGAAGCGAAAAACCCGGCGGTGATTTTGCCGGATGCGGACCTCGACGTGACGGTCGCCGAATGCGTAAAGGGAGCGCTCTCTTTCAATGGCCAACGGTGCACGGCTCTGAAGATGATCTTGGTTCATAAATCTCGCGCGCAAGAATTTACCAAGGCCTTCGCCGCGAAGGTCGACTCGCTCGTGCGCGGTATGCCCTGGGATCCGAAAGTCTCGATCACCCCTTTGCCTGATCCTGATAAACCACAGTATCTTCAATCTCTGATCGACGAAGCCGTGAAAATGGGCGGCAAACTCGTCAATCCGGAGCGTGCAAAGATAGAAGGTAAACTCTTTCATCCCGCGATTGTCTCGGGAGTCGATCTTCGATCGCACCTCGCGCAAGAAGAGCAGTTCGGGCCCGTCGTTCCCATTCGCGAATTCTCGGACCTCGGGGAAGTCGAGGACTACATCGTCAATTCGCCTTATGGTTCCCAGGCGAGCATTTTCGGAAACGATCCCGTCATGGTTGGAGGCTTGATTGATCGCCTCACGAATCAAGTCTGCCGCATCAACTTGAATTCGCAGTGTCAGCGCGGACCTGACGTCTTTCCGTTCACGGGACGCAAAGCTTCGGCCGAGGGCACCCTCAGTGTTTTCGATGCGCTTCGCTCCTTCAGCATTCGCACGATGGTCGCGGCCAAACAAGACACCGAGGGAAAACGGATCATTCGCGGCATCCTCCAGGACGATAGCTCGCGGTTTCTCTCGAACAATATTGTGCTCTGAACACGAGACTCGCGGTGACGCAAAACGGCCGCGCGTTCTTTTTACCAGGCGTCTTGTTCTCTCGAGGAAGCACTGTTAAAACGATCGATCATTAAAGGGAGATGAAATGAAGAACTGGCTTGCGATCCCCGTCCTGATCTCGTCCATCACCGCGCAAGCCCAGTCGGGCCGAATCTCCGTTCAACCTGAGATGGGTCATCCCGCGTGCTTTAAGCGTGTCTACACGGATGACGAACTCCGCAGCCAGCCCAAGCAACTCGTCAGCTCCCTGTACGTGATTGTTGAACGCTCCAAACACGATCCCGAAGTGGATGTCGACATGCATAAGGCCGAAGTTTTCGGCTACCGGAACGGGCAACTCTTTACCAACCGCGAACCCCTGTGCGAATTCAAAGCCGACGGATCGAGCAATTGCTTCGTTGAGTGCGACGGGGGCTCCTTCGACCTTCTGCCACGCAACGGGCACGCGCTCTTTAAGGTGACGGAAGATTATTACTTCCCGCTCTTTTTAGACGGAAAAAATCGTTCCTCCGCCCGCACCCGCGACACAATCTCGTTAGACGCTAACGACCGCGCAAACCGCCTCTTTAAACTTTATCCTGTTCCTTTTAGCGAATGCGCGACGATTAAACAAAAAGCTTCGCGGATCCGCCCTGCAAGCTGCTGACGCGCGTCCCTATCAATCCCTCTTTCTCGTCCTTCAAATCATTTTAGGGTTCACATCGCTCCGCCTCGTGAGTTAGGACTTGAGACTCACGAAATCGATGACCCGTATGAGTTTGGAGCGACTGTCATGGAACTCTGGCTTGCGATCGCGACTTGGCTTGAGCGCGGAATTCTAGCACTTTTATTTATTCTGTCGATTTGGTCGATCTCGATCATGATCGACCGCCGTCGTGCTCTGAAAACCGAAAAAACTGATCAGGACTTAAACCCGCTCCAAGAAACTCTAAGCCGCGGTGACGTCGCCGGGGTAAAGAAATGGATCGACGCCCATCCCGGAACCCACGCGGGCGTTTTAAAAACCGCAATGGAGCAATCGAATAACGTTGAAGGTGTCGACCGCGCGGTTCGCTCTTATCTCACGCGCGAGCGTCTTAAGTTTGAAAAAGGCCTTTCGATTTTGGCGACCCTTGGAGCAAACGCTCCCTTTATCGGCCTCTTCGGCACCGTTCTCGGCATCATTCGCGCGTTCGCCGCACTCGGCGACAGCTCCGGAAACGCGTCGAGCGTCATGTCGGGCATTTCGCTCGCTCTGATCGCCACGGCGACCGGACTCTTCGTCGCGATTCCGGCCGTCATCGCGTTCAACTACTTCTCGAATCGACTGAGAACCCTTCTCTCGCAAGGCGAGGCTCTCAAAGACATGTACATCGCCTACGCCACCAAGCGCGGCGGCGGCC
>SXSP01000075.1 GCA_005792225.1 Bdellovibrionales bacterium
AATCCGTTTCCCGCAAGCTTCCGCATCAAACTTAAAAGAACCGTTCAGACGGAAGAGGACATCAAGGTCCTCGAAAAGCTCGCTGACGTCGTGGGTAAAGTTCCCGGTGTCGAGGATGTTTCCTGGGGACAAGGTTGGGTTCGCAATTACTCATCCGTCGTTTCAGCCGTGAATACCAGCGGCGGCGTGATGATGTTCATTCTTCTCTGCGGAAGCCTCTTCGTGATCGGCAACTCGATTCGTGCTTCGATCACGTCCAGGCGAGAGGAGATCGAAATCCTCGAACTCGTCGGTGCTACGTCGAGTATGATTCGTCGTCCTTTCGTAGCCGAAGGCCTCATCATGGGGGCGCTCGCATCGCTCTTCGCCATCGTTGCAAATTTAGGTCTCTTCTATTGGCAAAAGATGGTCATGGGTCAAAGCATCGCCCTTGCGCGTGTCGTACCTGTTCTCTCGTTCTTGAATCCGTACCTGATTTTGGGCTTCTTCGTCGCTGGCTCGTTCATGGGAGCTCTCGGCGCTTGGTTGACGATTCGCAAGATTAACGACGGCTGGTCCGCCAGTCAGGGACGAGAAGCGTGAAACGTTCTTTTCGCCACATTCTTCCTCTCATCGCGCTCGTCTTCGGAACGACGGCCGTTGCAGACGTCGATCCCGAGGCGCTCGTCGAGAAGTACGAGGAAAGTCGAAAGGAAGTCGCCGAGGCGGAAGCGCAGAAGCGCCGTATCCTTGGTTCGCTCTACGGCATCAATCAGCGGATGAAGCGAATCACGCACGAAAAGAACAACCTCACCGACGAGCTCTTTCAAGCTCAGGACAACGTAAAAAATATCGCGAAGATCATCGCGAACCTCGAAGCCCAAATCAAAGCTCAGAAGAAGCTACTGAGAAAGCGACTCCGCGCCCTCTATAAACTCTCTGGCGAGGGTTATTTGGCGATCGTCTTCTCGAGGACCGATCCTCAGGATCTCGACCGCACGATGCGCTTCTTAAAAATCGTAACGGACAATGACTACTACCTCATTCGTGCGTATCAGGGAAACATCGCGAGCTATACGGCTCAAAAGGCAAAACTGCGTGGCCAAGTCGAGAAGCTGATCTCGATCGAAAAGAACATCAAAAAGAAAGAAAACCTCCTCGTCGCCGAACACCAGGCGAAATCCAAAATCGTATCGACACTCGACAAAGAAAAAGTCGCGCACATCAACCGCATGAAATCACTCCGCCGGAGTGGTCAGGAAATGAATCTTGGAGAGATCCTGCAGGCGTCCATCTTCGAACAAAAAGGACAACTGACGGCTCCCATCCGCGGAGTGGTTGCGCAAGACTTCGGTCTCGTCACGGATGAGAAGTACAAAATTCGTTTAGCTCATAAGGGTTGGCTCTTCGAAGCGAGCGAGACGAGTGAAGTCTCCTCGATCTACGACGGGACGATCGTATTTTCAGATCACGTCAAAGGCTATGGTCATACCATCGTCGTGGATCACGGTGATCATTATTATTCCGTGTATTCCCATATCTCTCGCGTGACCATCAAGACAGGTGATACGATCAAGAAGGGTCAAGTCATCGCGCTCGCCGGCCCGATCGGCAAAGAGAAGACGGGACTCTATTTCGAAATTCGTCATTTCTCAGAACCAGAGAACCCGGCGAATTGGATTCGCCCCGGCCAAGAAAATTCGATCGCCACCAACGCGACAGGAGACAGCTGAGATGCAGCGCCAACGCCGATTCCGCCCCCTCGTGATCATTTCGTTTCTCGTCTCGTTTGGTTTAGGTGGCGTCGTCATGGGATCAATGGCTTCCGACACGGTTTCCGCGATGGCGAAAGATCGCTACCAAGATCTTCAGATCTTCGCGAAAGTCTTGAACCTCGTTCAGCAGTACTACGTTGAAGAAGTCGACAGCCACAAACTCATCTACGGCGGCATCAAAGGGATGCTCGCCGAACTCGACCCGCACACGAACTTCCTGATGCCCGAAGTTTACAAAGCGTTCGAAAACGAAACCTCCGGCGAATTCGGCGGAATCGGTATCGAAATTACGGTCCAAAACGACATTCTGACCGTTATTTCGCCAATCGAAGACACGCCGGCTTGGGAAGCCGGGATTCTCGCGGGCGATAAGATCGTCGAAATTAACGGCGAAAGCACAAAGGGCTTCAGCCTCGCCGAGGCCGCTCAAAGAATGCGCGGGAAGAAAGGCTCAAAAGTCCGTCTCGGAATTTTCCGTGACAGCTTTGATAAGCCAAAAGAGTTCGTCGTTGAGCGCGGTACCGTAAAAGTGAAATCCGTCAAATTCACGGATCTCGAAGATGGATACGGCTATATTCGCCTAACGAGCTTCATCGAGAACTCAGCGCCTGATTTCGAAAAATACCTCGGGCAAATGCGCGCGAAGGGAAAAGATATCAAAGGTCTCATCATCGATCTTCGCCGGAATCCGGGTGGACTTCTCGATCAAGCCGTTCGCATCAGCGATCTCTTCCTCGAAAAGGGCGTGATCGTGAGCACGATCGGCCGCAATAAGCGCGAGAAAGAAACCATTTACGCCAAGAAGGAAGGCACCTACTCGGGCTTCCCGATCATCGTCCTCATCAACGAATCGTCGGCGAGTGCGAGCGAAATCGTCGCGGGCGCTCTGCAAGATAACAAACGTGCCCTCATCATGGGTCAGAGATCCTTCGGTAAAGGTTCCGTTCAGTCAGTGGTCAAACTCGGTGATGGATCAGGGCTTAAGCTGACCGTGGCTCGCTACTACACGCCGAGCGGTCGCTCGATCCAGGCGGAAGGCATCAATCCCGACGTCGTCGTCGAGGATCTCGACTCCGAAGCTTACAAAAAGTCCGTCATCCGTCGTGATGTGCGCCGCGAACAGGACATCAGCGGTCACCTGCTCAGTGAGAAAGAGCGCAAAGATCGCGAAGGAAAGAACGTCGAAGGCGACGTGAATTTCTGGTGGAAACAAGATCAGACCAAAAAAGATAAACCCAAGAACGCCCGCGAGAGGCTTCTCACGGATGACATGCAGGTCGTTCAAGCCTTTAACTATTTGAAAGCGTGGAAGGTGATGGAAGGATTCAGCGCGGGCGAAAAAGCTCCCGTCGCTGAAGTTGCGACCGCGGCTTCGCCGACGCCTGCGGCCTCACCCACGGCAACTCCCAAAGCGACTCCCAAGCAAAAGAAGTAACTAGGATCGTAAGAGAACTTCGACATGAATTTGCGCCCGCGGTTCCGTGAAGTCAGACGGGGCCGCGCGAAACTTCCCGAAAACCGAATCGTCAAAGCTCCGGGCAAAACTCGCAATGAGTTCCGAAGTTGAAGTTCCGGCCGCGAGAAGCTCCTCGAGCCGAACTCCGAGCGTTCGCTTTTCCAGTCTATGCCCAGAGTTGTCCACAATGAGTGAGGTGTGGAAAACAGAAGGCGTTTCTCGATGCCCTTCCAAATCGCCCATCCAGTCGTGAATCGCCCGCTGAAGTCGGGCGGCAGACTGTAAATCGACACTCCTCACCAGAAGTTCATAGGCACCGTCAAAGTCATCAATCGCGCACGCCCAATGATAAGCGGGAACAAAGCTCTCGCGTGAGGGTAAACCGCTTGAGTCGAGCTGCGCACCCGAGCGCGCGATGATGAAATCTTCTCCGCCTGATGTGAGCGGCATCCGAAACCGCCACGCCAATGTCTCTGCCGCTTCGAGCTCACGTGGCGAAGTCAACTGGCGACAGCGCCCGCTGTAAATGGGCGCATGCTCCGAATGAGGAGCCGAGGCGATTGACGCGAGCGAGGCTTGCACCTCTTTGCGAGAGCAATCGCAGGCGTAAACCTGACCGCTGAAGACGGCGGACCGAAACAAATTCCAGTGACGATCCGCGAACTCGCTTTGCACTAAGAGCTGGTCGGGCTCAAGGCCTAAGAGATGCAGATCTTGAAGTTGAGAGGCTTGCGCCCAAGGGTGAACTCGCGGGCGATCGATATCTTCTACACGCACGATCCAGGGTTTTGCGAGGGCGCGAGACCATTGATGCGAGATCCATGCGGTCCGAAGATTGCCGATATGAAAATGCCCCGTCGGAGAGGGGGCGAATCTCACGCCTCCCGTCCGCGGGGCACGATGGATCGAAGCAGAAGCTTCAGCCACTTAGGGCTGAGCCTCTCTCTCGGTTTCGAGTTGTTCGCGGGGAACTTCCTCGAGCTTCGCCTTCGAGATCAAATAGTCGAGAACTTTCTCTTCGGTGACTTGGTAGACAAGACGCGCGCGGCGTTCTTGTTCACCGTAGAACTCAGCCAAGCGCGAGAGTTCGATGCCCGACTGCTGGGCGTATTCTTGAAGTTTCGCTTCGACATCCGCGTTGGTCGCGCGGAGGTTCTGTTCGTTCGCGATCTTGTCGATCAAGAAGCTCGATTGGATCATGTACGAAGCCGTCTGTTCGAAGTCGTTATCCCACTTCGACTTGTAATCGTTGAACTGATCCGGCGGCATCCCTTGTTGCTGCATGCGCTTTTCGAAATCCTCGATCAGAGCTTTCTTCTGATCAGCGAGGAGAGTCTTGGGAACGGCGACGGGATTGTTGTCGACGAGAACCTTCATCAAACGGTTCTTGAGGTCTTCTTTTACGCGCTTGGATTCACGCTTTTCGAAGTCTTCGCGGATCGCGGTTTTCAGAGCCTCGAGATTCTCGTAAGGACCAAGGCCCTTCGCGAATTCATCGTTCAACTCCGGAAGCGATTTCTTGCGAAGCTCTTTCAGCGTGACCTGGAACTCAACCGGTTTACCCGCGAGGTCCGCGACGTGATAGTCAGCCGGGAACGAAACGCGAATCGTGTGGTTGGATCCGGGACGCATGCCGATCACACCATCCTCGAAACCGGGGATGAAGGTGTTGCTACCGAGATCTAATTCGTGGCCTTCAGCCGAACCGTTTTCAAGGGGAGCGCCGTCGATGAAACCTTTGAAATCGATGACCGCGACATCGCCCTTTTCAGCGGCACGATCTTCAAAGACGGGCGCCGTCTCGGCGCGGCCTTTACGGATGTCTTCGAGAGTGTCGTTCACCATTTTATCACCGAGTTCGAGTTTCTCGGTTTTAACGGGGAGACCTTCGATTTTCTTAATTGTGACTTCAGGGCGAACTTCGAACTCAGCCGTGAACGAGAAAGCTTTGTCTTCTTCCAACGGATCGAACTCGATCGTGGGATAGCTGATCGGATCGAGCGAATGCTCTTTTAAAGCTTCGCCATATTTCGTTTGGATGATGTCTTGGATGACGTCTTGTTTTAGTTTCTCGCCGTAGGCGGCGCGAACCGCGCTTAAGGGCGCTTTACCTTTTCTGAAGCCTTTGAGTTGGACGTGCTTTTGAATGCCTTGAAGCGCATTCTGAATTGCCTCTTGTACTTCAGAAGCGGGAACTTCAATATTGAGCTTGCGTTCCAAATTGGAAACGGTTTCGAGGCTCGATTTCATAGATCCTCCGGACAGGAATTTGCGGCGCGTAAAAAAGAGCTGCGATCTTAGGGGAAAGGGAGTTTGTTTGCAAGCAACGAAACAAGCCGCAGCTACCGCCTGGAAAGGCCGCAAGATCGTCTTCGTCTCCGGCAAAGGCGGTGTGGGAAAGTCTCTCGTGGCTGCCGCCATCGCCCAGGAAGAAACGCGCGCGGGACGAAAAGTCCTTCTCGCCGAGATCGGCGACACCAGCTACTACAAAGATTTCTGGAACTTGCCCCACGTCGGTCATGACCCGGTCGCAACCAAGGCGGGATTCGACATCGCCCTCTGGAACGGCGAGAGCTGCCTTCGCGAATACGTTCTCTTTTACCTCCGGCTGCAACGTCTCTACTCGCTGTTCTTTGAGAACAAAGTCATGAAATCCTTGATCAATGTGGCTCCCGGCCTCAACGAAATCGCCATTCTCGGTAAGATCACGAGCGGCGTTCGCAAAGTCGGCCCACCCATGCATTATGATCTGATCGTGGTGGATTGCTACGCAACAGGTCACGCCCTTGCTCTCCTCCAAGCTCCCAAGGGCATGATGGAGGCGATCAAGTTCGGGCCGATGGGCCATCACTCGCGGGAAATGGAAGCGGTCATAGAAAACCAATCGATCTGCGGTTACGTGGTGGCGACTCTTCTAGAAGAAATGCCGGTCGTCGAAACCCTCGAGTTTTGTGAAAAGTTGAAAACGCAGGTGGGCGTCGACTCCTCGGTCATCGCGAATAAAATTCTGTCACTTCCGGTTGAAGAAGCTCAGCTCAACCAACTCAAAACGCAAGATCCTCGGGGCCTCGGAGAATTCGCGAAATATCTCGATGCGATCTTTGATCGACAGCGTGAGCTCTTTGCTCTCCTCGAAAAATCGGTTTCGCGTCTGGCGCGTGTTCCGTTCATCTTCTCGGCGGATCCAGAAGTCTTGGTGAAAAAGACGGGGGAGGCTTTACGGGAAACATAGACGCCATTCTCAGTCAAAATCGCGTTGTCGTGTGCGCCGGGAGCGGAGGGGTCGGAAAAACCACGATGGCCTCCGCCATTGCCGTACGAGCGACCCAACTCGGTAGGCGGACTCTCGTCCTCACGGTGGATCCGGCGAAACGATTGGCCACCGCACTCGGCCTTGAACTCGGGAGTGATCAAGACCATCGTGTTCCGCTCACGAACGTTTCCGGCGAGCTCTCGGCTGCGGTCATCGATTCCAAAAAAGTTTTCGATGGTTTCATCGCGAAGCACGCGCAACAGGCTGATGTCGTCGCGCGCATCATGAAGAATCGGTTGTACCAGCAGATGTCGACGACACTCTCGGGCTCGCAAGAATTCACGGCGCTTGAGCGGCTCTTGCAAGCGACCGAATCGGGAAAATATGATCTCGTGGTTCTCGATACGCCTCCAACAAAGCACGCGGTCGATTTTCTCACGGCTCCACAGCGTATCAACTCCCTCTTTCAGGACTCGATCACTCGCTGGTTCATGAGTCCGAACGACAGCTCGACCGGATTCTTCGGTAAGATCGTCGGTCGTGGAACGAGGGTGGCCCTAAAATCTCTCGAAACTTTGACGGGTGCGCAGTTTATCGAGGAACTCATCGATTTTTTTGCGGCCGTCAGAAGTGTTCAGAGTGTCCTCCGTGAGAGAAGCGAGAGAGTTCACCAGCTCATGACGGGGCCGCAAACAGGATTTGTTGTAGTGACGAGCTTTGATGCCGCGAAACTCATGGAGGCGAAGTACCTTCAGGGTGAACTGGATCGATTGGGGTATCGCCTGCAGGGAGCGATCATTAACCGGGCTTTTCCCGAGGGCGTTCCTGACCACTTGCTCGAGGCACCCGACAACGTTGACCCGCAGGTTTACGGCAAGGTCCTGGATTTCTATAAGCAGTTTAAAGAATACCACTCTGTGCGCTACAATCTTTACGAGGAATTCTCGAAGGGTTTGCCTTCATCCGTGAAAGTCGTTCGCGTTCCGGAATACCAGAGGGACGTCTACGGGCTCTCGGATCTCGAAAACCTCGCGAACATTCTTTGAGCGAAGCGCCCGCACGGAGTCGATGCATGCCCGGCTTGAAACTCAAAACCGCAATCTCGATTCTGCTCGCGGCCGGGGTCGTTACCGGCTGCACATCGGTCAAGAAATCCGCGGTTACGGTTGGGCGGTCGCTCGGGGTTATCGATGACCCGAGACCAAAGCTTCCGGAAGAAGCTCCCAAGAAGTTTCGCGAATCCATAGTCCTCCTTGAAGAGATGAAATACGAACAAGCGCTCGCTGGCCTTGAGACATTCCTCCGCGATGAGCCGACATCTCCTTGGACCCAATCTGCCGCCTACCATCACGGGCGAGCCCTCGAAGGTCTCGAACGTTGGGCCGAGGCAGCGGATCAGTTTCGCCAAGTCATCCGTGCCACCGAGAAGGTCGCGCCGAAACTTCAGGCGATGTCTCTCTATCATCTCTCGTTTTGTCACGAGGCACTCGCCGATGATCAACAAACGCTCGCGAATCTTCATGATCTCATCAAGCGCTCGAGCTCCCTCCCGAGAGAAATCCGTTCGGCGGAACTTCCCGCGCGCCTCGCGGGAGCTTACGCGCGCGTCGGAAATTTCGATAAAGCAGTCGAGTACTATAAACAAGCCGAGTCGGGCGTGGGGCGGTTGAAGACGGAGAATAAAGCGAAAACGATTCCCGAGTGGCTCCCGCGGACCCTCTTCTACATGGGAACCGTGAGCGCCAGAAACGTTTCGTGGGCTGACTTCGAAACGGCACTTCGGCCGCTCGCTCGCTCCCAAGTCTACCTCCTGCAAGCGGCGGAGCTCGGCGTTCAGCCCTGGGCGGAGCGTGCTGAAAAAAACCTCGTCGGTCTTTACGCTTCGTTATGGAACGTGATTGAAAATCCGCCCGACGATCCCAGCGGCGAACCTCTGCTGAAAAAACGCGAAACCCAGCACCAGCAGTGGGAGAGGGCCGAGCTCCTCCTCGAGACTCTCAAAGAGTTAAAAGCGCGGTCATTGAAAACCGAAGTTGCCCAGGGGAGTGAGGACTCAAAACAAATCCTCGGGTTTTCCGATGATCTCGAAAAGAAAATCCAGCAACTTTTCGCTCAAAGACTCGCGGGCGAGGGACCAACGGAAGAATCCCTTCGACGGAAGGCTTCGGTCCGCGGTCGC
>SXSP01000076.1 GCA_005792225.1 Bdellovibrionales bacterium
ATGGATCCATTGAGCGAAGTCGTCGACGCCGTTCGCACGGCGCTCGAGAAGACGCCGCCGGAGCTCGCCTCCGACATCGTCGACAACGGGATCGTCCTCACGGGTGGCGGAGCTCTCCTCGCGAATTTTGACATTCTTCTCCGCGAGCGCACCGGTCTTCCCGTAACGATCGCTGAAGATCCTCTGACTTGCGTCGTTCTCGGCTCCGGTAAAGTTCTCGACGAATTGGATCTCCTCAAGCAACTCTGCACGGATTGAGAATGATCACGGACGAACAGGTTCGGTGGATTGCGCTGTTCTTCTTGTTCTCTTTCATGGACGAGAAGGCGGCGCTCATGGCTGCCGCGAGCGCCACGGCTCAGTTCAAAGGCCAACCGCCGACCCCAGGTCCTCTCGTGGACGAGAGCGCGCGACGGGTTCAGATGATTCGCGTTCTCCGCAAAGTTTTCGAGAGCAATCGCAAGCTTCTTCCGCGCAATCGTCCCGCGACGATTCCGGGAAGCGTTTGGAAAATCCCCGAAGGCCTCGATATTCGGGCTTGGTCCAAGTTTCAAAAAGATTCTTCGGATGGCGAAGTGATCTCCGTCGTTCTCTCAAAAATTCTCGGCTTCACTGATTACGAAATCGCTGAGGGTCTCAATATTTCCATCGGAACGGCTCGTTACCGCATCGGTAAAGGCATGCGCCAGTTGGGCGCGAGCGTTCGGGCGAGGGCGTAACTCATGTCGAAGCAGCGTCGAAAGCTCACGCCCTTTCTCTGTCAGGAAATGCTCTACGACTACGCGACCGACCGTCTCGATGCCGAACGCAAGTCCGCGGTCGATGAGTTCTTGAAGCAAGACAAGGAATGCCGCGAAATTCTGGAAGGCATTCACAAGGCCATCGCTTACAGCGAGCGTCTGGCGGAAACGGAAGTTTCCACCGAAGTGCAAACGCACCTAAAAGAATCCGAAAATATCGTCTCCCTCGGCCGCCGTTACTCATCTTGGAAGGAATGGCCCGATGTCATGCGCTGGGCGATCGTGTGCATGCTTCTCGTCATCAGTATCGCCGGCGTCGTCTCGGCGGTTCCGTGGAAAAGACTGAGCGCCCTTCGTCAGCAAAAACAATCCGACACGATCGAAGTCGCGACCCTTCAGGGACCAAATTCCGACCAGGTCTTCTCGAATCAAGAAATGAGTGAAGCCGATGCCGCCGCGGCCGCGGTCGAAGGCTCAGGTGATGAAGAAATGGAAGGCTCAAACGATGGAGCCGGAGATGAAGGTGCGGAGGCTCACGCGCCTCCGCCTCCAACACCGAGTCCATCGCCGGCAAAGCCTGTAAAAGCAACGCCAACTCCAACGGCAGTTGCGGCAGTGCCGTCATCGGCGCCGGCACCGACTCCGGAGCCGGCGACGAAAAAAGATTCGAAGACCAAGGGATTCGTCTATCGCGCGTTCATGAACCTCACGAACCTCGACGAGATCGGGCCGAAGATCACCTCCGACATCGAACAGATGGGAGGCGAAAAGGCCGGAGAAGTGGAACTCGGTTGGAAGCGCGGAACTGGACGTTACTACCACTTCGCGATGCCCGAATCGAACGAAGAGAAACTCCTCGAGCGCCTTCGCGCCTATGGTCCAGTCCGGATCTCGAAGGACCCCCACCCGAGAATTATGCCTCAGGGCCAAGTTCGTTTTATCCTATGGGTTGAGTCGACAGGTAATTAACTCAACCTCGAACGAACAACGAAGTGGCTGACAAAAAATTCCGCTCCCTGAGACCGAGACGGTCCTTGCGGACCATTCTCATGATCTGGTTTTTGCTTCTCTCGCTCGTTCCCGTGATGTTCATCACGGGTTTCGCGCTTGTGAAGTACGAGCAGGGCATGGACGGAGAGCTCATTCAAAGACTCCGCGGAAACGCCCGTGAGTTCGTCTCGAATCTCGATGAATACGGAAACTATCTCGAAAGCCGCTCCAACCGTTACAGATCCGACCAGACGTTCGCGTTTTACGTGTTAAGTGATTCGATCGCGCAAGTTCGTCAAACCATGCAGAG
This sequence comes from Bdellovibrionales bacterium, assembly GCA_005792225.1. Lineage (GTDB taxonomy): Bacteria > Bdellovibrionota > Bdellovibrionia > Bdellovibrionales > JAMPXM01 > SXSP01. The sequence goes on from SXSP01000076.1 coordinate 2,041, forward strand.
CTCGGTGCGCGGAAGTCTCTTGAATATCACGATGTCGGTCTTTAATCGCGACGGGCGCGCCATGGCCTCTTACTCCAAAGACGAATCTGGGAACGCGAAAGTCAATCCAACGCTCGAGAACCCCGATGTCCTTCTTATGGAAAGCTACCAGGATATCCTGAAGAAAAACGGCCAAATGATGGTTGTTTATGCAGGACCCAACAATAGCATGGATCTCATCGCTTATTCGCGCCTCGACGCTAAAAACGGTCGCCTTGCAGGTTACGTCGAGGAGATCACGAATATCGGGCACGCGACCCTCGAGAAACTTAAAAAACGGATGGATCTCGAGATTGTCCTCTTTGATCCCAAGGGTCATATCCTGGCATCCAGCCATCCGGATTTTCTCCTCTACCCAAAAGAGTCTTTCGCGAAAACGATTCTGGGCGACGGCGTGGCGAAAGAGGTGTTCTTTGATCTCACGATTCGTGGAGAGCCCTATGGTTTCATCACGATTCCGGTGAAATGGGGCGATAGCCAATTTCTTGTCGGCCTCGGCGCATCAAAACAGCGAGCGAAATCGTTCGTAAAAAACATCAACAACTTTTTCCTGATGGTCGTTGGCGCGATCGGCGTTCTCGTCATTCTCGCGTCGATCCTCGTCACGCAAGTGATCGTGAAGCCAGTTTACGATTTGGTCGGCGCCATTCAATCCATGGACGTCCGCGATACCCCGGTCGCCATTCCGGTGACGACCGACACTGAGCTCGGAGTCCTTACCGAGAGCTTCAATGAAATGAGCCGTCGAATGTCGGCGTCCAAAGCCGAGCTGGAGAAAAAGATCAAAGAGGTCGAGTCGGCCTACCGCGAACTCAAGGAAACTCAAGCGCGCCTGGTCCACACCGCGAAGATGGCGAGCCTCGGTCAAATGGTCGCGGGCGTTGCGCACGAGCTAAATAATCCAATCGGTTTTATTTACAGCAATATGAGTCACCTGCGGGACTACTCACAGCGTCTCCTCTCCATCATCGAAACGGCCGAAAAAGATCCCGACGAAATCCAGAAGGCAAAGGCCGAAAACGACTTTAACTACATCGTTCAAGATCTGCCCCGACTGATCAGCTCCTGCGAAGATGGTGCCCGAAGGACGCGTGACATCGTCTTGGGTCTCAGAAGCTTTTCGCGTCTCGAGCAGGCCACGATTAAGCGCGTGAGTCTTCAAGAGGGAATTGAGGACACGCTCCGCCTCCTCGCCGGTGAAATCAAGAATCGCGTGCGTGTCCACCAAGACTTCCAGCCGGTTCCGGAAGTCTTGTGCTTTCCTAGCGAACTGAACCAGGTTTTCATGAATATCCTCACGAACGCCGCCCAGGCGATCGACGGCGAGGGTGACATCTGGATCAAACTCCGCGCGCTCCCGAGAAAGAAAGCTCAAATCTCCATCAAGGATTCGGGAAAGGGCATCGCCCCCGATGTTCTAGAGAAGATTTTTGACCCCTTCTACACGACCAAAACGGTGGGGCAAGGGACGGGCCTGGGCCTCAGCATCTCCTACGGCATCGTCAAAAAGCACGGCGGCGACATCCAAGTGAAATCCGAGCCCGGCCGAGGAACGGAGTTCATCATCACGATTCCGATCGATGGGCCTCCCGGCGCCGAGCACGCCAGCGTGTAACCTGAGAAGGATCTACAATTCGGGCGCTGCCGGTTTCATTCGTCATTGAAGACCGGTAATTTGCCCGAATGCGAAATTTAAAGATTTTGACCGTTTCCGTTTTGTTCTCTGTGAACGTCTCTGCTTCCCAGTTCATTTGTTTAGATGGAAATGGGCGAGAAGTTCCGGTCTTCGGCCTTCCCGCGGAAGCCTTGAAGCGCCTTCCGCTGAAAGACTGCCGCGAAATCAAAAGACCGGAAGTCGTCGATAAGACCCGCCCCATGGGCCAAGCGGATCGCGTGACGCTGAGAAACCTTGTCTCCCGCTTTCCACAGACTCTCTATTCCTACCAAGGATTTCCGTTTCTCCAATATCCTCGGCGTTCGACGAACCTCGAGTTCCGTCATTTCTCCGAGGAGACTCAGATCGGCCACCTTACGGATAACCACGGAAATCTCATTCTCTTTCGTGATATCAGCCAGCCATATTGCCCCCGTTACGTGGAAGGCACTCAATACGTGGTCTCGGAGGGTAACGCCTATTCGTATAGCCTTTCACCCGCGATCATTCGCACATGGGTGAATTCTGAACCGAATAGCTACACTCTCATCGCGGTTCAAAATATAGCCCAAGTTTTCTCGCCCATTTGGACGGCAGGATCTGACGGCGAACGCCTTCAATGGCTCCCGGTGGGGAGAGAAACGTTCGTGCGAGACGTCGGGAACTTCGAGGAGGTCAAGGTTCCGGTCGCCTCTGAGCAAGTCTTAGCCGTCATGAAGCAATCGGAGATCAGACGAATCGTCGAAGAGTTTGGCCAAAGACCCTTCACTCTTCAGCAATTCTTTGACCGCCTCCTTCTTTCGCCAAGCCTCGGCCTTCCGGCCGAAAAATGCGATGAGGTCCCGGCGACCCGACTCAAGTAGAGCCTCGTTTCCGCCGATAACGGACTAAGGACTTCCGTCCGTTTTCGTCGTCTCAATTTGAGACGAGGCTCGAGGCAGGGGAATGGGATCAAACACCAAGTTGAAGGCAAGACCGGGCGCCCGCCCAGCCCTTCAGGCTCTGAAAGAAAAAGAACGGGCTGAGATCACCGAGAAGCCCAATCAGACGGGCGGCCTCTCAAAGGTTTTCGCTCAAAGCGCCGGTGCACTCGTGCCTGGACAGCCCGCTCACGCGGCGAAGGTCACGAAGACGGGCGACGAACCTCTGCGCATCCAGGAAACGCTCATCGGCTCCGAGGATTCCACCCGCTTCAATCCTTTCGAAGCCCCCACAAAAAAAATCACCACGCCGAATCCGCCCAAAAAGAACGAAAAGAAGAACGAACAGAAACTTCCATCGAGCCTCCTCTTCGTGATCGGGATGGGACTGGGGGCGATTCTCTTTAGTTCCGGCCTTCGCGATATGCTCTTTGGAAGTGATAAAAACCTCGTCACTCCGGCGGAACGCATGGAGTGGGAGGAAAACGCTCAGTACCACCGCGAGCACACGGGTACGAAGCTCAACCGCCAGCGAGTCGAGACGGAGTACGAGAACCAGCTCACGGCACCCACGCTTCCCTACGGAGTGAAAAAGGTGAAAGAGCCCGACATGATGAAGGGGCTCCCACTTGCCGGAGAAGAGAACGACCGAATTCGCGATCGAATCGAGTCGGTGAACCCCAACTATCCCGATGCGCGTACGCAGATCACGCTTGAAGAGGAAAAGAAACAGCGTGAATGGGAAGCCCTCGCACATAAAAAATACGTCGAGGAATTTATCGCCAACGCCGCTCGCGCCGGCTACACCGTGCGTATCGACCGCGATGGGGTTGCCCGCATCGTGGGGCGCGTTCCCGTGCGCAGGGAAGCGGGCGTCAAAGTCGACGACCGCTTTCCGGAGCACGACTCCGAGAACGGCGGGGTTGGCGCATCTCGGTGAGCGCTCCTGTTTTCTCCGAGAAGCGGCACCAACCTTCCACGGCAAAGCTGACGTAGTTGTCGTGAGTCAAAATCAAATGGTCCAAGAGCGGAATTTCAAAGAGGCTCGCGGCCCTTATCAACTTTCTCGTGATCAATATATCTTGTTCAGATGGTCTCGGGTCGCCGCTCGGATGGTTGTGAGCGACGAGCAACGACGAGGCATTCGCTGAGCAAGCGAACCGAAAAACGTCGCGGGGATGAATCAAACAGGCGTCAACTGTGCCGCGAAAGATCATCTCGGCTCGCAGCAGCAGCTTTGACGGGCCGAGCGCTAGCGCCCAAAACTCCTCAACGTCTTTGCGCATAAGTTTTTTCAGGACAGAGTGTGCGGCTTCGGCGGATGTGATCGAGGTGATTTCCATAGGCCCAAAGTCCTGCAAGAAGCGGCCTCACCCCAGAGCGAACAGAAGCGGACATGACGCCGATTCGGAAACCGCCTTGTCCATTGCTCGGGCAGGGCGGTCGTGGTTAAGATGATCTTCCAAGACAATCAATGAGGAGAGCAAAATGAAGAAGTCGGTTCTGTCACTCCTGACAGTCATCGCGCTGGCAACGATGTCGTTGGTCCAAACGGGTTGCGGACCCAAGGCTTTCACGAAGGGTGAGTACGACGACGTTCAAAACGAAAACAACTTGAACGATCAATGGTCGGAAACCGACATGCAGAAAGTGGTCGCCGATCTCGTCGCGGGAATGACGTCCCACCCGGCGATCTCGAACGCGAAGCGCCCGCCGATCTTGATGGTCACGAAACTTCAAAACAAAACCAACGAGCATATCGACACCCAGAGCATCATGGACATGGTGCGAGTCGAGCTGAGCCGTGGCGGTAAAACGCAATTCGTCGATAAAGAAGCGCGCGAAGACGTCGCCGACGAATACAACTATCAAAACAGCGGAATGGTTTCGGACGAGACGAAAAAAGGTCCCGGCGGACAAGTCGGCGCGGACTACATCGTCAACGGCCGCCTGGATTCCATCGTTCAAGAAGTCGGTAAGGACAAAACCGTTTACTACAAAGTGACGTTGAATCTCACGAACCTCAAAACGAATATCAGCGTTTGGTCCGACTACAAACAGATCCGCAAGAAATTCCGCAAGCGTTCCGTCGGCCTCTGAGGCGACAAAGAAAGAGCGTGATGAGAGTTTGGCTCGTTCTGCTATTCACGGCCCTCGGTTTCACCGGGGGCGGATGCGCGAGCTACCAAACCAAGGTTTCGGTGGCTCGCGAAGCCATGCGCTCTGGCGATGCCCCAAAAGCGGTGGCGGAACTCGAGCCGCTTGCCAATAAGGAAAACGACGATCAGCTCGTTTATCTTCTCGACTACGCCACGGCTCTCCAGCAAGCCGGCCGCTACAAAGAGAGCATGAAGGCGTTTGATCGCGCCGAAAAAATCGCCGACATCCAGGATTACCACAGCATCACCAATCTCGCCTCGTCGCTGGCGCTTTCGGAAACGATGATCCAGTACAAGGGCGACGATTTCGAGAAGGTGATGATCAATGCGATCAACGCCATCAACTACCTTGAGACCGATGATCTCGATGAGGCCCTCGTCGAAGTTCGAAAGCTCAATCAAAAGCTTTATCGCTACAAGTACGAAGCCAAGAGGGATTACGAGCAGAATCCCTTCGCGTACTACTTGAGCGCCATCATCTGGGAAGCCGATCGAAAGTGGGATGACGCCTACATCGCCTACAAGAACGCCTATGATCTCATCCCCGATTATCCGCCCCTGAAGGAAGATTTGATCCGCTCGGCGATGCGGGCCCAACGATCAGAGGATCTCGCCCAATGGAAAAAGAAATTTCCGGAGGTGCATCCCAAGCCTGAATGGAAAGACAAACAAATGGGAGAAATTGTTTTTGTCTTCCAACAAGGCTGGGGACCGCGCAAGAGACCTCGCCCCGAGAGCCCACGATTTCCGTACCTCGCTCCCGAATTCTCCCTCGCGCAAGCGGCCCGGGTTGAAATCGACGGTAAACAAGAGGCCGTCACCGACCGCGTTTTCAGCGTTCAGGATGTCGCCATCAAAACTCTCAACGATGATTACGCGAGAATCGTCGCTTCACGCGTCGGTGGCCTGGTCACGAAAGCCGTGCTCGCGGATCAGCTTCGCCAAAAGAACGAAGCCCTCGGCCTCGTCGCCTGGGTGGCGATGAACGTCGCCGACCAAGCGGATCTACGTCAGTGGTCAACGCTTCCGCAGTCGCTGCAGATCGCGCGCATTCCGATCAAGGCCGGCAAATACAAGATTCAAGCTTCGGGTTTGAGCGGATCCGGCTCGACGACGGGAGAGCGCATGCCCGAACGTGAGATCGAAGTAAAGCCGGGCCGAAAGACCTTCGTCAGCTGGCGCTCTCTTCGCTAGCGAGTAAGTGAATCAGGTAATAAACCGCGGCGTTTGCGGTCTCCTCATGAAAATCGAATTCGCCGGTTAAGTCCCGAAGGTGCTCGGCATCCCTGATTCCGATCTGAAACAAGATTTTTCTTTTTGCTCCATCCTCTTCGTAATGACTCGTAAATGGCACGGGAGTCAGGTTCTCGAGATGAATCCCCATCTTGGACTTCATGAGAATTGGCGCGCCGCTGGAGAGATCCTCAATCGCCTCTCGAATCAAATTTTGTTTAGCTTTGAGAAAGGGCACGGGATCGAAGAGCCGACTGACGAGCGATTCGTCGGTAAAAACAACTAGTGAGTTTTTGCCCAGACTTAATTCCTTGAAATCCCTGACGGAAGGTTCGCGGCGCATGAGTTCGATAAGTTCTTCGACGGCACCCGCGATCTCAACAGAATTCGTTTTATTACCGTTCATGACTGAGACGACTCCTGGTCTTTAACGAGACCCTAACATAACCTAAAGTGAGATCATGTACTTTCACTAAATCAGGACCATCAACTTGTCGGATACAATGGACAC
>SXSP01000077.1 GCA_005792225.1 Bdellovibrionales bacterium
ACCGACAGATCAGGTTTGGAATCGATGGCAAGGAAGTTCGCGTTGGACTCAAGTTTAGGATCGAGTCCGTTGACGAGTCCTTGTTTTCTCCCAGCCGTACAGGCGCCGAGAGAGATGGCAAGGATCAAGTAAGTAAGAAGTTTTCCTTTGGTGGGCATCTCAGAGCCCGTAGCCAGATCCGTCCACGCGACAACGGTACTCCTCGACCTGCGAGAGTTGGCCACGTTGGTTTTCAAAAGCCGTTCGCGCGGTGAGAGATTGCGGAGCTTCGTAGATTGTTTCCGGAACCAGAAGGACGTAGCGCACCGATGATGAAGTCACGGATGAAAGCTCGAACTTCAGGAGTGAATCGGTTTTCGATACGAGTCGGGCCTGCATGGAGCGTCCCTGATGTTCGCGGGGGAGCGTGACCTGGAAGTCACTATTGCTCCGGGCGCGAATGAGAAGAAGTTCTTCACCGGAAGTCTGCTCGGCACCGAAACAACGGTACTTCACTCCGGCCTGGGCTGCATTGCCGATGAAAAGCAAGATCAACGTGATAAATAAGGTCTTCATCCCTCGGGTCTCCGTTACGTGCTTTTTGCCTCATTCAAACGCCAACGAAACGTTGCGATTAACATGCCGGCACGAGGCTCCCCTTAAAACGCTCGTGCTGGTCCTGGTAGTGTTTAACTCTTTGACTCTCGGGGGACGATTTTCGCGCGAGAAAGGGAAATCGAGTGATCCGAATAGTTGCCCTCAGTTGGTTTTCGTTCCTATCATATGAGTATGACGACTCAACAAAGCGTACTTCTCTTTGGCGGCAACTCGGATGAGCGACTTGTTTCGGTCGCGTCTTCACAGAACCTCAGCACGCAGTACACATTCAGCGAGCTCTGGTACTTCCATCCGAACGGATCCATCACGAAAACCGACCTTCAGGAGTTGAGTGCTCATCAAAGGCCATTTGAGACGGAATTTAAGCCGAAAGGCTCACCGTTCGCGAAGTCTCTGAAGGAGGCGCTCCCGCAGCTAAAAGGTAAGGCCGTGTTCCTCGGCTTCCACGGAACCGAGGGCGAAGACGGTCAAATGCAGGCGATGCTCGAGGAAGTCGCAATTCCCTTTACGGGGTCGGGCTCGATCGCGAGCGCTCTCTGCTTTGACAAACTTCAAGCTAAGGAGATCGTGGCGAGAGCCGGAATTCCGACGGCGAGTCACATCTTGGTCGACGCCAAACAAGGCGAAGCCGTTGGAAAGAAGCTCACGGAATTCTTCGACAAACATTCCCGCATCGTGGTCAAGCCAGTCGCGAGTGGGTCGAGTTTTGGCCTCTTCATCGTAACGAACCGGGAGATCTTGAAGAAGGCGATCGACGGCATCAAGTCGCTGCCTTACGGAAAATTCCTAGCCGAGACCTTCGTCGAGGGGCGTGAATTAACGGTAGGAGTTTGGGACAAGCTCGAGGGCTCAACGGCGCTTCCGGCCTCGGAAGTCGTCATGAACGCGGGCCACTCCTTTGATTACGAAGGAAAATACCTCGGCCGCGGCTCGACCGAAATCACTCCGGCTCAGTTAAAGCCCGAGGAGATGAAGCGGGCGCAAGAAATCGCGGTAAAGGCTCACCGTGCACTCAGCTGTTACGGTTACTCCCGCACCGATATGATTCTCACGTCAAACGGCCCTGTTTACCTCGAAACAAATACGCTTCCGGGAATGACGAAAGCGTCTTTTTATCCACAGCAACTCCAGGCGGCGGGAAGCGAGATGCGACCTTTCATCGAAAGCCAAATCGAGTTGGCACTCCGCCGATATCGTTAAAGCGCGTCGATGAGGAGGCGGTGCAAGCGGCCCATGCCCTTGTACTCCGCCGTCTCCGCGGGGACGCGCTCGAGACTTGCTTTGAGGAGCATTCGCCTCTGGGAATCTTGAACCACATCGCGAAGCGAATGCACGTAAGTGCGAATCGAGAACGCCACGAATCCTGAGCGAGGGAGTTTTCTGAGCGTCTGCCGCTCAACCCTCAGCCAAGTTTTATCAATGACGTTCTCGACCGTAACATCCGTGCGGCCCGGGTGCGGGCCCGGGCAGAAGAGCTCATCGGAGTCATGAATCGTCCAGTTCAGACGCCACATCGGCTTGTCGACCGAAACTCGCTCGAGAAAACCCTGTGTTGGCTTGGCGATCGATGAGAATTCTGGAACCGGTTTATGAATCGCATCCGACTCGCGACCGATTTTGGTTCGAAGATCCCACCGAGATGGAAAGCAGATCGAAGCGGCTTCCAAGCGCACCGGAGGGCGGGGTGAGAGAAGTGCCCAGTCTTCTTGCGTCCAGCGAGAGAGCTCGGCCATGCACTCAACTGCGCTTGTTTGTTCCCGTAGAGCCGGGTTTTCAGGAAAACGGTCGGAAAAGAATTCGTGTAAGTGCGCGCCGAGGACCTCCCGCAGTTCTCGGCATCCCTCGGAAGCTTCGGGCAGAGCGATCAGCACTCGGTCACGTTCATCGCGGAGCAGGCGCTCTTTCAAAGCGAGCTGATCCTTGGCATCGGGTCCGAACTCGATCCAATTTGCGCGTTCGAGCGGTTTGAGGCCCATTTGAGGTTTGTAATCCTCGCCGTGAAAAGGAAAATATTTGAGTTCCATCGCGCCAGTCTAATCCTTGGATTGAGGCTTGGATTGTTTCTGGAACAAGGGAAGAAACTCCCCGTAACCTTCCTTCTTCAGACTCTCGACCGGGATGAATCTGAGCGCCGCAGAGTTGATACAGTAGCGAAGTCCCGTGGGCTCGGGTCCGTCATCAAAGACGTGTCCCAGGTGAGAGTTGGCGTGTCGACTGCGAACCTCAGTACGGGTCATCAGAAGTTCGTGATCAACGTGCTCCGTAATCATCTCTTTTTTAAGGGGACGCGTGAAGCTGGGCCATCCCGTGCCGGAGTCGAATTTATCGATGGAACTGAAGAGGGGCTCACCCGAGACGACGTCTACGTAAATGCCCGCACGCTTTTCGTCCCAGAACTGATTCTTGAAAGGTCTCTCGGTCCCTGACTTTTGGGTGATTTCGAATTGTTCAGCGGTGAGTTTTTTCTTGAGGGTCTCAGGATCGGGCTTCTTAAAAGATTTCGCGTCCCAAGCCGAGACGTTTTGCACGACCGCGAGTGCGGCCAGAAGCTGAATCAGCATAACCTGTTCCTCCTCAGACAAAGAAATTCTAGAGAAACAGGTTACACGATTTGCCGTCTTACAGGAAGATCGAGAGCGCCACCCGGAACGCGAGACCACCCTCAGGTACGCCGGTTCCGCCATTGAAGTAATAAACACCGCGAATCGAGGGCCCGAGAGCGACAGTGGGGCTCAAGAAGTAATCCCAGCCGAGACCCGTTTCACCGGCAAAATAGTTGTCGTCGGCTCCCGCCGGGTTGACGAAAAGTACCGACTGATCAACGTAAAGAGCCGATGTTTCCATCGTCGCGAAATAGTAGGTGAGCGAAGGGCCGAAAGATGTCTCGGTGCTGATACGGTTGCCATCGCGATAGATCGCGCGACCACCCGCGGAGAAGCGATTCAGAAAGAAGTATTCCAGACGAGGGCTCGCGTAAATCGCCCAGTCGTCGCCGTCATTTGTTTGGAAGTAACTGGCTTCGCCGCCAATCTCCCAATTCCCCATGTTGATCTGTTTCGCGTCGGATGCGCTCGCCGCTTGCTCCTGGGCAAAGCTCGTGAGGGGCATCAAAACAAGTGTCAAAAGCAAAAAGAACTTCTTCATATGCTCTCCTTATAACGAGACTCTTGGCCGCAGGAATGGAAACCTTCAATCCCAATCATTCAGTGTGGCGATATAAACGGAAAAGTTCTCGGATTTGCCGAGATCTGCACACATGGCGCTCCTGCTCTGGAGCCAGCGTTACGGTTTGCTTAAACTCAAAGGATGGCAAACCTTACGGAACTTAAAACCTACAATCAAAAGCGAAACTTCACGAAAACCAAAGAGCCGCGCGGGCGCTTAAAGAAAGCGAGCCACCAACGTTTCGTTGTTCAATGTCACGAAGCCTCGCAACTTCATTATGATTTTCGGTTGGAAATGGGTGGTGTTCTAAAAAGCTGGGCCGTGCCGAAGGAGCCGGTCATGGATTCATCGGTGAAGCGCCTCGCGGTGGAAGTTGAAGATCATCCGATCGATTACGCGAAATTCGAAGGTGACATTCCGGAAGGGGAGTACGGAGCGGGCCACGTCGATATCTGGGATGACGGCGAGTGGAAATGCTTGGACTCGGATCCACTAAAAGCGTACGCAAGCGGGAAGATCAGTTTTGAACTTAAGGGTCAGCGTCTGAAGGGGCGGTGGACTCTGATTAAGACCCGTTCATCCTACGGAAAGAAAAAGTCGGCTAAAAATTGGCTTCTCATCAAAGCTCCTGAGAAGCGGACGAAACCCGTTAAGGAATTCGTCGAGCTCACCTATCCATCGCGTGTTCTGTACGCCGATCAAGGGATCACGAAGCTTGAGCTCGCGGACTACTACGAAATGGTCAAACCGTTCATGCTCCCGCACGTTCTCCATCGACCGCTGACACTCGTTCGTTGTCCCTCGGGCCAGGGAGCCTGCTTTTTTCAGAAACACGCCAAGGTTGCGCTTGGACCCGGGGTGAGTCTTCTCTCGGTACGCGAAAAAGAAAAATTCGGTGTTTACGCGCAGCTTGAGTCCGCGGCCGGGCTTCGGAGTCTCGTTCAACACGGGTCGCTCGAACTTCACGTTTGGGGTTCAAAAACCGAGAGGATCGAGTCTCCCGATCAGCTCGTCTTCGATTTCGATCCCGATGTTTCGATGGAATGGGCGGACGTCATCAAGGACATCCAAGTTTTGCGACGATTCCTCGAGGAGCGCGGCTTCCATCCGTTTTTGAAATTGAGCGGCGGAAAAGGCGCGCACGTTCATGTTCCGATTACGCCTGAATCGAATTGGGCCGAAGTTCATGACTTCTCCCAGTCGATCGCGAAGGAACTCGAACGGAGGCACCCCTCACGCTACACCGCGAGCTCACTTAAAAAAGATCGTCGCGGCAAGGTCTACATCGATTACGTTCGGAACTCTCGCGGAGTCTCGTACGTCGCACCGTACTCGACCCGTGCTCGTGAGCGCGCACCCGTCGCGCTTCCGATTGATTGGGACGAACTGAGCGCGAAGATCAAGCCGGATCAGTTCACGTTGAGAAACGTGAAGAAGCGACTGGCGCGACTCAAATCGGATCCTTGGCTCGCGTTTTATGATTCGGCGGTGAAGCTTCAGCGGTAACAGGACTTGCCGGGCCCCCGGTTTTCTTCGAAACTGAGGGCTCTATGAGAAATTTTTTTACTTTCCTCCTCATCTCGCTCGGCGCGAGTCTCGGTTTCGCACAAGCGACTCCTCATTTCGTTTCGTCGACTCTTCAATCTGTCGAGTCGGTGAGCT
>SXSP01000078.1 GCA_005792225.1 Bdellovibrionales bacterium
CAAGTCACTCAGCCGGGAGGTGCCCCGCCTTCCGCTCAACCCTATTCGGCTGAACCCGACCAAGGGCGCACTTCGGCCCGCGCGGTGGATCTTTTGCCTGCGGAACGCAAAGTGAGTTACTGGACGATCGGTTTTGGTCCTTTTCTCTCTAGAAAACTCGATTCGGATTCTCTGATGTACAACGCGATGGTCGGCCGTACTTGGGATGTGAACCCTCGCGCGTCGGTCAAGGCGCTCGGTGAAGCGAGTTTCTCCAGTGGAAACGATAATGCCCGCTTCTTCAACGCGGCCGCTGGAGCAAGCTACTATTTCCCCGGTGACATCGATACCGCGCCTTATGTTACGGCCGACATCGGTTACGGTTTCGCCGAAGGTGCGGGCGACCGTGAAGGCGAAGGTTTTAGCTTCGGCACGGGTGCCGGCGTCGAGTTCTTTCGCACGACACAAACGACTCTCGACCTTCTTCTCCGTTACGCCGTGATCTTCGACGAGACGGCACCCGACGCGGGCAATCCGCAGATTTTGGGCCTGCGTCTCGCCGTGAACTTCTGATCGGTGTCGACGACACGATCAGGACGTCTGGACGAAGATCCAGTTTGAGAAATACTTTATTATTCCAAATGAGACTCCTGCAAACTCGAATGTCTTGGCACAATAAAGCAAAGACATTCGAGGTGTTTGGTGGCTCCGAAATTTGCCTTTTCCGCCCTGGGCTTGTGCCTCGCCTTCCTGCTCGCGTCGCGGCCGGCTCCGGCCGAGGCCACGCGGCCGCTCATCCGTACCGCACTCGCGATTAAAAATCTCGAGATGTCGATGCCGCTGACTCTCGATGAGGTTTCCAAAAAAGAATTCCTCGGGCTCGATCGCGAAGACGAAGCGACCCGGAAGCGCGTGCTGAAAGATGCCGCCGAGTACATCGAAGCGCGTACCGGAAAAAAAGCGGCCTTTCATCGCTGGGTAGAAACATGCACGGCGAAAGCGGGAACGACGGAAGAAAACCCGTTCTGCCGCGTGGAGCAGGATCGAAAGAAGCAGGCCACTCTCTTGCGAACACCGGGAGCACCGGCTGATGAGCGCAATGCGCTCACCTCGGCCCTTCGCGATGGTCGGTTCGAAGCGGCGACGGGCGCTTCGAGCGGCCTCATCTCGGCCGTCATTCGCTCGCTCGATCATTCCGGCGATCTAAATCAGGTCGCGAAGACTTATTCTGAAGGAAAGAACTGTCACTCCTCCACTTTCAATTATCTTCTCGCCTACAAGCTTGAAGAACAATTTCCCGATCCGGAGATCGTTGAGACGGCTCGCAAGATCTACCGCAAAGGATCGCAATGCGGAAATGACATGTACGCGGCGCAATCGAGCTTTCGTTATGGCCTCCTTGAGCTCTGGAAGAACGAGTGCGGCGAAATCGCTGATTTGATGACGAAGGTGGAATCAACGCCGGAGGCATCGAGCTTCCACGCGCGAGCGAAGTACTGGCGTTATCACTGCGCGAGCGCGAAAAAAGACGAAGAGGCGAAAAAAGCCGCGCGCGAAGCTCTTTTGAAGGATCATCCGTTGAGCTTCCAAACGCTCGCGATCACCGGCGACGATCCGTCGGCCATCTCGCAGATCATGAGTGATTCCCCAATTCATGCGGCCATCCGCTCGCTCGTCCGTACGGACCTTAATCCCCTCGTACGCGGCATAGAGGCGCTCATTCGCCTCAAACAAGAAGGCATGGCGGCCGAACTCGTCGACCGCGCGATTGGGGATGTCGGGAGTCTGGAACCCGAGGTGCGTCTCTACACGGCGGTACTCATGAATCGGGTCGGCTTCGCGCTCCCGAAATTCAAAATTTTGAGCGGGCTCTTCCAAGACGTTCCGAAGATGGTGACGGCCGACACCATGAAGCTCTTTTTTCCGCTTTGGTACGTGGATGTCGTGAAAAAGCAAGAGCGCCAGATAGATCCGCTCCTCATCATCTCTCTCATTCGTCAAGAGAGCGCGTTCAACAAGGCCGCGCGCTCCGGAGTCGGGGCTCGCGGTTTGATGCAGGTGATGCCCGCCACCGCAAGAATGGTCGCGGCTGTCCGCACGATTAAACTCTTTGACCCGGAAACGAACGTGAAAATCGGAACGAAGTACTTCGTTCAACGCCTTCATCAGTACGACGGCGATGTCGAGTTAACGCTAGCCGCTTACAATGCGGGGTTCTCGAGAGTCGATCAATGGAAGAAGCGCTACCCGACGGATAATCGGATGCTCTTTCTTGATTTCATCCCTTTTCGTGAGACACGTGATTACGTCTCTTCGATCCTGCGCAACTACTACTGGTACGTGAAACTCTACAACCAAGAACTCGCGTCCACGCCCGTCGATGGCGAGGGTCCAAAGATCAATATTTCAGAGATGAAAGTTCAGGCGATCATGAGCGCCAACGCGGGTGCCGCGGCGACGCTCGCCGATCAAAAATGATCGACGGTGGTTCGAGCAATGCCGGTTTGACTTTCCGGCCCCGAGCGCTGACCCTAGAACG
>SXSP01000079.1 GCA_005792225.1 Bdellovibrionales bacterium
ATACCGAAGCGGTCGGCAATCCAACCAGACGCGGGAATGAGAAGAGCGATCGTAAGTGAGTAAGCAATGACCACGGCATACATATCGAGAGGGCTCTCGCCGAGACTCTTCGCCATCGTCGGCAGGGCCGTATTGATAATCGTGGAGTCGAGTGTCTCCATGAAGAATCCGACGGCAACGAGCCACAGGAGAACGCGAGGATTTTCGTTACCTGAACTTTTTGCCAAGCATTTTCTCCTCTAGCGGACGCCATCTTGCGCTGACTGAGGGCCGTTGTCATCCACTGTCCGGGAATGTGTACCGGGGCTTCACACTCTCGAGAGTTCTTGGTTCCCTCAACGCATTGAGCGCACGAGCCGGCGAGTGCAAATTTGGCATGACGTCTGCAATTTTCGTCGGTCGGCGTCGGTTGGCGTTGACGGCTCAAAAGGGTAAAACGGGGGAACCAATGAAATCTTTGAAAGTCATTTTCGTATTCAGCCTCAGCGGCGCGCTCGCCGCGTGTGGGGGTGGAGGAAAAACAACCGATCAGCAAGAGGTGACCGACGCTTACGAGTTCATCGAAAATGGCTGTTCCACGGGAGTCCACAAATTTTCTGGAAATAGCGTTGATGACGTGAAACGCGCTTACTGCGAAACTCTGCGAGACGATGAAGCCAATCGTTATTGTGCAGCAACGCTTCGATTCATGAAGTACAGCGAAAAGTGCGTGATCGCGATTGATCCCTCTCCCACTCCCTCTCCCACTCCGCTGGCTCCCGTCGTCCAGCCAACGCCAGTTCCCACGGCGAGACCTCCAGCCGACGTAACGCCTCAACCAGCAACTCCTCAACCAGCAACTCCCCAACCGGCTGCCACACCTGAGCTCATCCCGATTAGCAAGTCAAAATCGGCCTCGATTCGCTACTCACTCGCCAACTTTGTCGCTAGCGCCGTGCAAGTTCAGCCTCAAGCGGCCCACTTGCCCGTTGTCCTTCAATACGTCGATGAAGCTCAAAGTTGCGGACTGAAACTCACGAGGACCGGGTGCCTCTCGCGCGATCTCGACATCAATGCGTGGGCCATCAATCCAGTGTCCATGAACGGGCAAATCTACGTAGCGGCGAAACTGCCGTTGGCGAATCAGAGTCAGCCTCTCCTGCAGATCCTCGAAGTGACGATGGGAGATCACGATTTCGTTGAATCCTACCTCGCCAAAATTTATTTCCTCAACCCCTACGACGCTGCTTCTTCCATCGAAAATTTACTTCGCGAATTCGCAAATAAAACTCCGCTTGCGGTCGTTCATCTTACGATGCCGAACGAACACGACACTCTGCAGGGATTGAAGGCTCCAAAGAATCATCGTCATCTCTTTCACCTCGGAAAAAAGGCCACGATCATGGCTGGAGACTCTGGCCCGCTCGTCCAGGAAACGATCGAAGCGATCGGAAGAAATACGACCCGAATCTTAGCTTCAGGTGAATCTAATTATCAAAAGGCCTACCTGGTTTGGTTAGCCGACGCGAAGTGGATGCCGGCGGCAAACCTTTCGGCCTTTGCTGAGGCAAGCTTATCTGTAGTCGCCGACGAAGTTCGGCAGCTCGCGGCGAGTGTGCTGGCTGAAAAATATCCGTCGCGCGTCGATTTGAAGCCTCTGATTCATTCCGCAATGGACAATCAGGACTATAAAATTCGCGAACGTGGAGTCCGCGCACTCTCCAGTATGGCAAAGTCCCACGACGATAAACTCAAGCTCATTCAGTCAATCGGCGATTCTGACTCGGATATACAAAAGCTCGCGATCAACGCTTGCTCTCAATTCCAGATGACCAAAGAATTCCTCACGGTACTAATAGGAGTCGGAAACTCCTCAAGCTGGACGGCGCGAGCCGCCTCTGTCGATTTTATTTCCAAAATTCCGGGTGAAGAGGCGACATCCGCGATTCTTGAAAAGCTGGGCGATTCTGACGGCGATGTTCGGAAGGCGGCAATGAAAGCGGCAGCCAGTCGATCCCTCTCGTTGGAGCACCTGGTGATCCTCCGGCCCCACATGAGTTCGTCAGACTGGCAGGTTCGACGAGCCGCCATCTCTCAGATCTCCCGAATTGCTGGTGACTCCGCGACTCAGCTCCTGCTGCAAGGTCTCGGAGACGATGACGGGGATGTTCGCGGTCTGGCGGTGAAAGCGCTTCTGAAACGCGAAGCTAAGGAGTCCGAGTACGACTTGCTCCAAGCTCATTTGCAATCCGATAACTGGCAGGTGCGACGCGAAGCTGTGAAGCGTATGAATCTTCTCCCCGGAAAGGTGGTAACGCGGTCCTTGATCGCTGCTCTTGATGAGTCCGACGCCGACGTCTTGAAGGCGCTTGGGGAGGCCCTGGAGAGTAGGCCAATAAGCGCAGAATTTCTTTCGGACCTCACAAAGGCGATGGAATCCGACGACTGGAGAAGCCGTGTGGTCACGGTCTCACTCATCGCGCGCATTCCGGGCGAAAGCGCCAAGGCCGCACTGGTCAAGGCAACCAGCGATTCGGATCGGGATGTGCAGCGCGCAGCCGAAGCCGCCCTCAAGAAGCGGAAGAAGTGAACATCAAGATCCTGCGCGCGGCAGTTGCTGATAGGGAGCTAAACCAAAAGGGGAGATATCACTCCAGCTGCGTGCGAGTTCTCCCCGACGCGATGGCGTAAAGAAAAGGTGGTCAGTTGAAGTCCGCGGTCCCCACTCAAATCGCTTTCCGCCAATGAGCGACGCTAAGAAGCCCATCCATGATTCGGAGAGGATCCAATCCGGAATTACGGTCGTAGAAGGAGGAGAGTTCGGAGCGAAGTTCGGGACTCATGCTCTGTGACTCAAGAACTTCTTGAATCACACTCATGCGTCCCGACTTCCACGCGGCTTTTAATGCTTGTGCACGAATATGTTCATTCTCATCCGTCAGCGCATGCGCGATGTAATTTAAGAACTCATGAAGCGGCTGATTGACCACGAAGGCGATTGGATCGCGGTTGCGCGCAATGAGGGCGACTTCACCAAGGGCGTAGTAGCCAGCTGCGCGAGCCATGGGACGCGAGTTCATCAGAAGCTGCGCCAGTGGGCGGCGGATCAATCGTTTCCACTCATCGTTGTCGGCGACCGATCGCGCGTCTTTGATACACAAATTTGCGGCGCTCCGATGGCGAATAATCTCGGAACCAGGTCTGCGTGGAAGTTTTAAGTTGGGCGCAACAACGCCCAAGGCTTCGATCGAGTTGGCCTGCAGTCTCTCGTTATCGATCTCGAGCGCCCGAACGAGCATCATCTCGAGTTCGAGCTTCAGACGGGGAGAAGTGATGAACTTGACGCTCATGGCGACGGCCAACGAAGCCGTTCTCATGAGATCATCTCCTTGATCCCCATGCGCGGACGTCAGGACCGTTCTTACGAGTTCGACGTATGCTTGTTGCGCCGAATTTGCGATCCCTCTCGCACTGTGGAAAGTCTCAAATTGTGTGAGGACTTGCCTGACCAGAGATCCATCAAGTTCATTGAAGTTGAGATTGAGAAAGCCAAAGATAATTTCGAGATCACGGTCCGAGCGATAATCGTAGAGGCGACGGAAGCTCTCCTCAGTCCAAACACCCAAATGATTTTCGACGGAAATCTGACTCTCCGAAATAAAAAGGCGACTCACCTCGTTCTCAATTCCTTTAAGCGACGCTTCCTTATGAAAACGGTCGACCTGAAGATGACTCAACTTTTCCCGGAGAGTCTCGTTGAATACGATCGTGTTTCGAGATTTCTCTTCAACCGTCGAAAGATAACGGGCGCAGTAGATGAACGGTCGCCCATTCTCCTCGTAACCGCCGTCGATTTCATCCACTCGCAGGAGTCCATGAGAAAGACTTGCCTTCAGCGTAAAAGGAAGCCCCAGCTTTTCAAAGCGACGCTTGAACTCTGAGGCGCCATCCATCAACGCATACAGAGCGGCGAGAGCGGTCGCACAGGAGTTCGGGGAGAGATCATCGCGCACATAAAACACGAACGCATCACCGACGCGCGACTGATAGAGGCCGCCCCAGCGCGCGAGAGTCGTGCGAATGAGCCGCGTAAATTCAGCGACGAACTCGTAAGTCTCCTCCTCGTGGCCTCCCATGACACCTTTAGTGAATCCATTGATGTCGATCATCACGAGAGTCAAAGGAATTTGCGCGGGAAGTTTCGCACCCGAGAGCATGCCGTCGAGCAGGGCGGCCGGTGTCGTCGCCACGAACTTATCCAGCAGGATACGTTGCCTGCGGCTTTCATCCTCGGCCGCATAGAGAGCGCGTTGAATCAACATCGCCTCTCGGGAGTTCGATTCATCCAAACCCCCGCGGCGCACATTGATTTGCGACAGACGAGACAGCGCGAGATCCAGCGCCCGATTCGAGAGTGATGCAATCAAAAGTATCAAAGCGGTCAAAAGAATGATCGCCGCCATCTGTGAGAGCTTATCCTCATCAAAGATGTAAGCGATGTGCGCTGAGAAATCCTCTTTATCCCCAAAGATAACCACATACTCGCCATTGCGAATGATCTCTTCAAAATAGCCCTTCTCGAGATAACGGCCTTCTTCAAGGTCAACATGGAGGACAATCTCATCGCTCCAATGAGCCATATTCTGGTAGGCGAGAAGCTTGCGATCTTTCAAGATATAGTAGAACGCGATATCGCCCGAACCATAGGCCTGACGAAGACGATCTTTCAGCTCAAAGAATCGCTCATCGTTCAGGTAGTACCGAAGATTCGTTTTCAACGAAAGTATCGACTTTTCAACCCGACGGTTCTGACGAACCCAACCCTCGACGGCGTAATAATAAGTCCACGTCGCGGAGACCGCGCAGAGAGCACAAAACGAGTACATCGCAATCCGCACGCTAACGCTCAAGACGGGAAGCTTAACCCGCCTCTTCAAGGAGCTTGAGAGTGTGCGTACGAACGAAATCATTTGCTGCTTCCCAAATCCCAAACTTCGGCGTTCGCATACTGAATACCGTAGGCCGTCCCGTCGAGCAGGACTCGTACCTTGAATTTTTTGAGTAATCGATCAAACCGGGCATCAGACAAAACCCGGTGCTTGTCCTGCGCCATGTAGACTTCGCGCTCAAGATCGCGAAGTGTTGCCACGCGATCCGCCGGATCTTCGCTCTGATAATTCACGGGGCCAGTCGGGGAGTTCTGCACGAGTTCACGCATGAGCTCGTCCTCTCCCTCGTCCTGCCAGATATTCGGATCCGTCGACAGGAACATCAACAAGCCCGCAAACACGACGAGGCCCCCAGCCATCACCCGAAGCTGAGTCCGAAGCTGCGTGCGATTGATCTGCTGGTCCTCACTCTGGATTGTCGAGGTTCCAGACCGATGGGCGCTTGCGCGCATCTTTAACTCCATACTCAATTTGTTTATAGATGACTTTCACGTTGCGCTTTTGGAGTTCGACTTCGAACCACGGTTGCTGCAAAAGCCCCGCCTTATCTGGCGACGTCTCCAGATACATTCTCTGCTCGGTGGTCGTCACAAACTCACGCTTCCTCGTCTCGGCCGAAGCGATCTCGCGACCTCCGCCAACTCTCGCAACACGGCCGCTTGCCGCTGCTGAGCTCCCTCCGCCTCCCGAACCGCCGCCAAATCCGCCGCCTCCGGAGCCGCCACCACCGCCTCCGCCTGAGCTAGCCCCGCCACCGGATGCGATCACAGGACCTTTCCCAACACCAGGCCCAGGAGCCGCAACCACGCGGCCAACTGGAGGAGAGAAGCCCGAAGAAGATGCATCCGCTCTCTCCGCATCACCGCTGATCCGAATCGTACCCGCAGCCCCATCCCCCGATGATGAGGGAAGCGACTTCGGCGGCTCCCCACCAGTTGCCACCGCCTGCAACTTCGGCCGGCTATAATCAGCCTTTGTTTGCCCCGACCCCTTCGACATCCCCGGTATGTTGATGCTCGAGCTCGAGGAGGCTGAGGAGCCACTGGAGCTTGGTCCTTTTGAATTCGACGTCCCTTTATTCACCTCTGAGTTTCTGTAGTTTCCTCCGTCCTCTCGTTCCGCCGAACGGACGCGACGTGATTGTTCGTTTCCATTAATGGTCTCGGTATTTTGCCTACTCGTTGGTTCCACAGCGGTTGTGTTAACCGAAGGAGACGTAGCCGCCGGTGAACGACCCGGTCCCCGTGATTTCTGGGTGCCGAGTGGTTTACTTTCCACTTCAGGCGTCTTTGCTTGGGCGACATTGATCGGTGCGACCTTTGCGGCCGCTGCTCGGTATTCACTAGAAAGTTTCGAGGCGGCATTCACTCGTTCTTTGTGGTATCTCTCGTCCGCTGCTCGCGCGGCGACCTGATCTTTAGAATCTTCAGCGACGACCGGCCCAAACCTCGCGTTTCCGCCATTTGCGGTCCTCGACTGAATCCGATTGTGCGCGACATCTGATGTCCGAGAACTCGCAAAGTACTGTCGATTGGCAGTCAACAGACAGCTCAATTCATTTGCATTGACGCAATCATTTACGAAACTTGCGGTGCTCTCTTTCAACGTTTGATTGAAGTCTCGGCACTCATTTGCAGTAAGTGTTACTCTGCAACGTTCGATTGCAAATTTGATGACCTCAGATATTGCTGTTTCATATTCAGCTCTGCAGCCCGGCAAAACTCCTGAGTTTGTGATACATGGCACGTCTTTGGCTTTAAGAACGATTGTACTCACTAAATCGTCAGGAAACTCAGCGTCTCCAGACTTACCGTTTTGAACGATTCTTTCAGCCAGCTTCCCGAGTTCCTTATTCTTGAGATTTGACATAGTAGCGGTGGAGGGTAGTGTGTCACAGG
>SXSP01000080.1 GCA_005792225.1 Bdellovibrionales bacterium
AGACTTTGAGTAATTGCGGCGTTTCCGCCCGGAAAGGCGAGCACTCCATCAAGCTCCGAGGCAACAAAATTTAGAAACTGCGCAGCCGAGAGATCTTCAAGAGACCCGCCGAGGGCCGACCAGGCGTAGAGCTGAAAGTACTCCATCACGTGAGCGTGCAAGGGCCCGAGTGACGTTAACCATTGGAACGCGGATGTCTGATCGAGAGCCACGGTTTGCTCCCAAGTGAGATCACTCTGCGGAGTCCAAGG
Source organism: Bdellovibrionales bacterium (assembly GCA_005792225.1). Classification (GTDB taxonomy): domain Bacteria; phylum Bdellovibrionota; class Bdellovibrionia; order Bdellovibrionales; family JAMPXM01; genus SXSP01. Next base: position 252 of record SXSP01000080.1, read on the forward strand.
GATGTCGGGGTATTGACCCGCAGCGATTTGCCTCAAAGCGGATTCAACTCTTTGAATTGATTCCAACGCGTTTGGATCGGTTTCACCCTTCCACAGATTCCGCAAGCCGCTGTAAACAACTCTTGTGTGCTCGGGCGACTCCACTCGCCCATTCTGAAGAACGCCGAGTTCACTTAAAAGAACATGCTCGCGGCTTCCGGCAGCGGGGACGGTCACGTAAGCCGGTCCGAGACCAAGCCGAGTGCCTTGATATTCTTCACCTTGAGTATTGCCCCCAAACTTTCGCGCTTGCTCCAGGAGCACCCAGTTTTTGTCGCGCAGGCGATAAGCGGAGATGAGCCCGGAGAGCCCGCCACCGATGATGACAACGTCATGAACCGAGGTCACGTCGCTTGGCCGCCCGCCGCGGCTTGCGATGTATCGTTCCAGATCACGCAGGAGATGATGGGGTCTTGTGTGCTCATCGCCCGAGAAGGTCGAAGATTGAAAAGCTCCCAGAACCTGAGAGATCGGAGCGGTAGTTGAGAAACTGGAAATTGTCTCCGCGCGTGCGCGCCTGAGATCGAAAAAACCACCGGTGCCCAAATAAAATCCGCCGACGCCGAGAGACGCGGCTTTCAAGAACTGGCGGCGGTTCATCATGAAGTGCTCCCTTTTGAGTGTGGCTCAGCAGTTACCAATCCACACCCAAAGGAGCAAATAAATCGTTTGCGAGCGGCCCGGTTGGGCCACCCGTTTTCAAAACGCTTTCAAGATCTTAGTACCAGCTGCCGTAAGGGTAGCTGTAATAGTAGTAAGTGTAGTCGTTGTAAGGATACGAATAGTACGACGAGTACGGATAAGAATATCCGCTGTAGTAGTAAGTGGGGCTGAGCCAGTTCAAGAGATTGAACCCGAAGAGCCACGATGAGAACTGCGGCTCACCGCCACGACGAGCTTTCCCTCTCATCTTGTCCTTCACGCTCATTTTCTTCATTTTCTTCTTCGTCACCGAAGAGCGCGTTTGCGCGTCAGTATCGAGACGATCGTAAACGTGAGCGACCTCAACCTGTTGCGTTTGATTGTTCACGCGAACAATCAACGTCGTCGGCAAATCGCGCGAAAGCTCGATCTGCTCACGCGACGGTTGTTGGTCCATTTCGAGCGCCTTCGCGGGCGTCGAAACAAAATTCAGAGCAAGCACAGCGGCGGCCAAAGTTAAAACGGTACGCATATTCCTCCTTAGCGATTCATGTTTGGCAAATCGCGAGGAAGAGCAAAGCAACAAAACGCACCGGTAGCAAGATGGGATCCTCTCACATCAAATAAACAAATTCTGCAAGTTTGGGACACTTAACCGCTTACAAACAATAAATATTTACAGCGTCTGCAGGAATCGAATGATCGAGAGCTTCTCTTCGGGAGAGAAAATTTCTTTTCCGTTCTTCAGGAAAATGCCCTCGTCGTGCCCGCGGTTGGACATTCCGACCCTCTTTGTGTCGTAGAGGTGCTCAGGTGTCTTCCAGCTTGCGGGAACTTTGCCGGGGGCAGGATAACCGTTGCACTGCTGGTCGAAATCGCGCTCGCGATCATTTGCCTCACCGGAATAATATTTTTTCGGCCTCTTCGACGACGCCGTCAGCACCGCGCAGAGACTCTGAACGGAATTATTATGGAAGTATGGCCAGCGCGCCCAGATCCCCACCAGGGGCGGCGGGACGTAACCGGGCTGAGCCTTGATGAGGATGGCGTTCTTCTTTGAAATCGAGAGTTCGTTGAGTCTCTCGAGTGACTTCATCCCTTTTCGCCGATGCGGGTCCGTTCCGACGTCGACGACGAAAGTTTTCGCAGGCGGGCGTACGAGAACCGTTGCGAGCTTTTCCGCCGGGGAGAGCTCCTGAGCATTCGGTCGACTCCAAGCCTTGTCGTACTGCCCGTGACAGCGCGCACATGATTGATTGAAGAGCTTTTCACCCCTCTTCGCGCTCTCTAGATCAAACGACTCCGCCGGAAAAAAATCCGTGTACCTGGGCGCTTCGCTCGCAAAAACCGCCGTCGTGAGCTCCTCGATCACTTTCGGGTTTGCACCTAGCCAAGCCTCAAGTTCTTTTAGGTCAGCACCGCGCCCGACTTCGTTCCAAATAATATTCGTGAAGATGGGATTTCCGCTCAACACGCTCCCGTCGGAGAGCCAGCGGTTTTTGTACTTCACGTTCCACCAAACCGCGGGTTTCGAATCCGCCGGGTATTCATCCAGGTACTCGTCTTCTCGCGGAAACGTTTCAAACCAGTGCGAAGGTGTTGCCCACTCATCTGCCTCGCGGAGATTCAACGACAGCGCCACCTGCGCAAGCGAAGTATCGAGACCGAGAGCAATCGGTTTTTTCGCGGCGACACGACCTAAGCTCGTGCGTGCTCCCTCAAGAAGTTCCATTTCTCCGTCGGTCGCACCCGTCCAAAGGCGAAAGACATTCATATCAAGAACCGAAAGTCCCGGCTTCATATTCACGAAAAACTCATTCGCCCGCGGAAACCGATTCGTGAGACCCAAGACGGTTTTTCCGAAGAGGTTTGACGAGTGACAAGCGGCACAGGAAAACGTGAAGCCCTTGGCTCCCTCTCGCTCCACGAGGCCAAAACCCATGCGCGTCTCGGGACGCTGCCCGGTGGGGTACGGCACTTGATACACTCCGCGCTCCTCGGTCGCCGGATAAGGATGGAGACCCACGTAGCCGAGAACCCCGTCAAAGTTCTTAACGCCGACCACCCCACGAAAGATGTTCTCGAAGATTTCTTGAAGTGGATTGTCGCCATCATCCTCGGCGAGTTTCCGAAACGGCTCAAAGGGCGGAAGAATCCCCGTCACCTTCACCGGATAAATTTGCGCATGGATTCTTCCCGCCGAATTTTTCTGAGCCAAAGCATTTTCAGTTAAACCAAAAATATTCGGTCGTCCTCCAGGAGGAACCGGAACACCCTCGCCCCAATCAGCCGCAAATGCCGAGGAAGCCGCGAGCAAAGTCGCAACGAGAATC
>SXSP01000081.1 GCA_005792225.1 Bdellovibrionales bacterium
GATGGGTGTATATGAAAAAATGTTTAATGGCGGCGCTGGCGCTCCTCGCATCGCTTCAGGCGACGGCCGCAACGCTACCGATCAATGACCAAACACAGGTCGTCTTAGGGAGCGGTGTTGAGCCGATCACGGGCGAGCGTAAAGAGCAGTGCATTGAGTACGACGAAAAAGACATCAAGTTCATGGATGGCGACGATATCCGACGTGGGAGTGGACCCGTTGATCCCGACGAGATGCCGGGAGTGGGGCAGGGGGTTTCGACGAAAGTTGTGACTTCTAACACTGAGGCCTTTAACTTTTTGAACATCGAAGTTTCGGCGCAAGCGTCTTACCTCGCTTATAGCGGCGGTGGGAGTTACTCGCAGACGGAAAAATCGTTTCACCGCACGGATCGCATGTCCGTAGGTTTATCGGCGGCACAGGACTACGGTCGTCGCGAAATCACCCGGTTTAAACTCAAACCCAAGTACGCGCGCATGGCCGCAAAGGCCGACAAAACTGAGTTCTATAAGAACTGCGGTCGCGAGTTCGTCGTGGGTTACAGGCTCGGCCAGGGCCTTAAGATTCTCCTGACCTCGAGCAATGACCTGAGCGAGAGTTACTCTCGCATCCATGCTGCGGCTAAGGGCTCGGCGCAGGTGGGCGCTTTCGGTGGATCAGCCTCCGCGAGCTTTGAGAAGATGGCGCAGGAGATGATGAAGTTCGGCTCACTCGAAGTTGTTTACAAGGGTTTCGGTACGGGTCCGATCAAGACGCTCTCGGTGTTTTTGAACTCAGAGGCGGATGTTAAGAAATTTGGCGACACCGTGGCGAAGTTCGCGAACGACCTGGATTCCTCAACCGCCGTGAAAACGCATTACATCACGCGCCCGTACGAGGAGACGATCGCGGAGTACGATTCGATCGCGATCGAGGCACGTCGCAAGCGCATCCAGTCTTTGTACGGGAGCTACGTACAAATTCAGGATGATTACGAACGCGTTCTGCGGATCAACCAGCATAGTATCCCGGGGCAGCTCTCGCGGCTCTGTAATCTCGAGGGTCAGCTCAGTTGTCGTGAGTACTTAAGACTTCTCGATGATCGTAAACGTGCTCTTGAGAAGGCCCAAGAGAACGCGGTTGCTCATATCAGGACATGTGTCACGAATGAAGATGTCAATCAGTGCAAGGGCTTGAGCATTGATGAACTCTACCCGGACCTGACGAGCCAGGTGCTGTGGCCGAAGCAGTATAAGAAGGTTCTTCTGGACGCGTTCTTGAAACAGCACGTGAATCGTCGCGAATAAAAAGTCTTAAGAGGAAAATATGATTCGCCCGCGCTCAAGCCTCATCAAATTCGTTTTCGTGTTGCTCGCGACCATAGGTGGTGAGGCCGGAGCGTGCGTTAACAAGATTCTTGAGCCGGGTTTTTTCGATTTCGGGAAATGGAAGGCCGAACTCTCGTGTGTTGAGAACGTCCAGAAGGTCTCAGTGACGGGCGTAAACCTCGTCGTTCGCTCTCAGTCGGAGCCCTGGACGACCCTCTCAAAGCTCAGCCGCGCAAGCCAAATCCAGATCAGATCGAAGACGATCGATTTTCGTGAAAAGCTCGCCCTCCCCGGTGCCTTCGTGCGGATGGAAGCGGAAGCAATTCTCTTCCGCTCAAAGGGAGCGTTGGACGTCACCCCCTTAACGCCTCCACGTGCGGCTTACCTTCCGGGCGCCGAGCGCGGCGCGGATGGAGCTGCGGGCTTGCCCGGGTCTCGAATCGACGTGATTGCGAGGTCCGTGAGGGTTGAGGGAAATACGCTCGAAGCTCGGCTGATCGCAAACGGCGGTGCCGGCCAAGATGCGGGCGAAGGGGCCGACGGGGCCGAGCAGAGTCGCCTCTTGGGAGTCACGCCAAACGTACCAGTGATTCAAGTGAGTCAATTGCGAAACCCTGTCCTTCGGCGCGCGTATCGGGAGGATCTGTCTTCATTGATCTATGTGGGTGATCACTACAATCTCTGTCAGGAAAACGGCAACTGCGATCCCGGAAACGAGAAGACGGAGATCGTCGTCGCCGAAACGCCGCTCATTCGCCCGATGTCCGGTCGAAACGCGCTTCCCGGAGGGATGCCCGGGATTGGTGGCGCAGGCGGAAGTGTTTGGTTAAGTGTTGTGGACATGCAGAACGTTCCTGGACGTATCGCTTCGGTCGAAGCCGGCCGCGCGGGCCGGCCCGATCGTTTGAGAAAGGGCGAGCCGGCGGGCCAACCCAATCCGGCAATCGCAATTCATTTTACGGAATACAAGATCGCAGTTCGTGAAGTGTTCACGCAGGCTGATGGCCAGGACGCGCCGGCTCCAAATCCCACGTTGCCTGCGAGTAAAAGGGGTGAGTTCTATCGCCTTTATTTACCGGCGTTTCCTTGATTCAGGAGCAGATCCTCTCGGGGCCGACCCCAATGCGGAATCCAATCTGGGCAAGACTGTCCTTCAAACTGAGCGAGGCGGATCGTCGTAAAGTTTTGTCGCAGGTGGGAGGAGAATCGGATGTCCCATCCTTCGTTGTCTCGAACCATGGGTGCCCTCGCAAAACGAAGCCAAGCATCAAAGAAGCAATTTGTCTTTGATAGATCTCGAATGAGCGCGAGGCGTGCCGTCTCAGCGGCATAATAAACAAATTGAGTTTTAACTTCTTCCGGGGTCTGACCGCCGGCGAGGCCCGGCGGGCAATCGCTTGCGGGAACCAGTGGCGACAAACTGAGGAGGCCGCGTCGCATGCGGTATTCACCGGCGGCTTCATTCTTCGTCACCGAAACGAAAGACCAGCAGAGCGGATTCGTGGGGTAGGACGAGAGCGCTGAATCGAGATAAGAGAAGCCCGGATCTTTTTCCGTCAGTTCGGCTATGAGCGTGCGCTTGGCGATCGAGGAAGAAAAACTTTGTGCGGCAACGAAGAGCACTCCGAGAAACGCCGCGAGAACAAAGGGAGCCGTTGAGCCCCGAGGAACGCGGTTTTGAATGATTGCGAGCAGGACCGCTGTGATGACAAGAATCAGGTAGGAAGGCAACGGAAGAAAATGGGCAAAGGTGAATGCCAGCGGCACGCCCAAGAGGAAGAGGCAGGTGAATGCCTTAAGCCACTTTCGGGAGAGGGTCAGCGCCATCGGAATTCCGAAGGAGACCCAAAAGAAAGGTTCGATGATGAATACCATATCGCCGAAGAACCATCTCGAGTCGAACGGATGAAACGGATGAATGCCGTAGGAATTGAGATAATCCATCATCATGTGGAGCGCAAAGCCGACGAGGACGGAAAACGTGAACGCCTTTCGCGCCATTCCGTCTTTTTTGAGAAGTCGTCGCGCTGCCGGCCAGAGAAGCCAAACGCCCGCAATCAGGAGGGCCGCCTGGGGAACGGCGTAGAGAATCGTGTGAGTGTGCCCGCGGTGATGAAGTAAGTAACCAAGTGGCGGTGGAAGAAGGGGCGTTAGGATCAGATCGAGATCGGGAAAGTTGCTCGCAAACCAAGCGGCGAAAAGTAGGAGGCGGCGTCTTGTTTGTCGCTCTTCCGGGGCGGAGGGTTCCGGAAGGCTTCGGTGGATGATTTCGCCGACGACCAGCCCGACGACCGAATGACTGATGTTATCCATATCAGAGTCCGTTCTTTAACAGAACGGAGATGCCGCCGCGGGCATCGCGAGTCACTCCGACGACGAGTGGGGTGTGATCCGTGGGGCGTGCGCCGGGCGTCCATTTCGTCGGCCCGTCAGCGATCGTGCGAAAGAGCGAAAGTTCCCCCGTCGTGATGAACCAAGTGGTGAACAAGCTCTCCGTAAGAGTCTCGGTTCCGCCGTCGTTTTTTCGTCTCGAGTAAGTTTCGGCGGAGCCCCCGGCATTTACGGCGCGAAGCTCGGTTTCACCACTTGGAAAGGTCGAGAGAGAGGAGCCTCCCGCCAAGATGTCGCTTAAAGTGGGATTACGGTTTTTTCCTGACTTGGTTGATTCTGAAACGACGAGGCGCTTGAAGCTCTCGACTTTGGCTCCATCGCTCGCGGTGAGTTTGTAAGTCACGAGGTAATGGACGCCGTTGAAAGTGTCGACTGCCGAGCGCCCGTTGAGAATGTTCGAGGGAATGGTGACGCTGAACGTGCCGCCGGCACCCGTGCGCTCGGTCGCGGGAACGGTCAAAGCTCCGGTTGTGACACTCGTGGCGCCAGGCACACCCGCACAACTGGGATCAGCACCCACGGCAAGGCCTGGGTCGATGCAAGCCTGCCAGGAAAATTCGATTGTGCGAGTTCCACCCTTGAAGTCGCTGATCCAAGGTGTGATTTGAACTGAATCGCCGGGCGAGTATTCGGCGAAACCTCCGTTGTCGCTCTCGAGCGCGAGAATCCGGAGCCCTCCGAGATCCGAGTATTTAGGAAGATCGTCAGCGGAGCAGGCCGTAAAGAGAAGTGCGGAAGTGATCAATAGCCAGGTTTTCATCAGAACTCTCCTCTGACGCCAATGATGGGCAGGACGGGAAGCCCCGTGACCTTGCGCTTTTGACTGTAATCGTACGAGTAGCGAATGCCTTCGGAGTTTTCGCGGTTCGTGATGTTTTGGATATCGAAATAGGCCCAGAGGATCCACGTGTCGTAGATCCATTTCTTGTCGGCTCTCACGTCCACTTGCACGAAAGCTTCGTTTCGTTCGGAAAAGAAGGGGCCGCGTACGGGAACGTACACGTCGTTATCCGCATCGAAAGTTCCACCGACGACGGGAGTGTAGGGATTTCCGGTGACAAAGCGGATGCGTGACGAGAGGGTCCAGTTCCGCTTGAGGTCCACGGAAGAGACGAGATTGATGTTGTGGGTCTGATCATAGTCGAAGAGATATTCTCCGCGACCCGGTTCGCTCCGGTAGCTCTGTGAGAAGGTGTACGCAAGCCACGCGCTCCACGGCTTTTGATCGTAGCGGATGAGAGCCTCGAGACCGTGGGCGCGTCCAGATCCGTCATTGTTGAAGCGCTGATAGGTTCCATCAGAGTTTCGCTGGCTCGATGAGATGACGAGATCTCGGAAGAGTTTATAAAACAAAGTCGATTGAACGACGAAGCCGTCTGTTGAGCCGCCACGGAAATCTTTTTCGAGACCCGTTGTGAAGTGCCAAGCGTAAGGCGAACGAAGACCTGGGTTTCCGAAGCTCGGAGAGGTTTCCTGCGGCTGCGGAGGTTGATAGTAGAGGCCGGCGGCGGCCCGGTAGAACAGCGACTCGTCCTGATCATAGCGAACGGCGAGTCGGGGTGCGGGCTTGATTTCTTTGGTGACGCTGTAATATTCGCCGCGAAGGCTGGGCATCAAGGTCCACTTGGTACCCTCGGGCTTAAAGCTGTTTCTCCAGTAGGGGCCGAGGAAGACAGCCGTCTGTTTCACATCGAGGGTCACGCGTTCGCCACTCGAGACCGGACTTCTGACGCCGCCATCGCTGCCTCCGCCCGCGGGCAGAGCGAGTTTCACGTCGGCGTGGGTGAGTTGATTGTCCATTCCGAAGTAGGTGACCC
>SXSP01000009.1 GCA_005792225.1 Bdellovibrionales bacterium
ACGACCCGATCCAGGCCCTCTCCGGGGGAATGAAGAGAAGGCTCGTCTTCGTGAGGGCACTTCTTGGAAAGCCTGAACTCCTCATTCTGGACGAACCCACGACCGGCCTCGATCCCGCCGTGCGACACCTCCTCTGGGGCAAAGTCAAAGAACTCCACCATGCAGGGACCACGATCGTGCTCACGACTCATTACATGCATGAGGCCGAGGTTCTCTGCGACCGCCTCGTCATTTTCAACAAGGGCAAGATCGTCTCGGAGGGCACTCCCCGTCAGATGATCCATGACGAAACGCCCGGCTTCGTCGGAATATTTAGCATCGAGGATAAGACGAAGTTGCAAGCTTCGCTCAATTCGACCGTTCACGTTCATGAAGACTCTTCGGGACTTTACCTGCGCGCCAAAGATCTCGACTCTCTCACACGGATTTACTCGCAGAACGCGGTGACTCCCCTCCAGATTCGGCCCGCGAATCTCGAGGATGTGTTCTTGAAACTCACGGGACAGGAGCTCGCGGCCGATGCTTGAATCATTAAAACTGAGCTTTCACATCACTCGGCGCAACTGGACGGTCTACAAGAAAGATTTAGTCGCGAATATCTCGCCGACGGTGGCCGACCCGGCTCTTATCATGGTTTCGCTCGGTCTCGGCCTCGGCTCCTACCTTTCGAATCTGGACGGTATGTCTTACATGCAGTTTCTGGCGCCCGGTTTGACCGTCGCGACGGCCCTCTTCACCTCGTTTTTCGAGAGCAGCTACGGATTTTATGTGCGCATGTCGTACGAAAACGTCTTTAAGGCGATGCTCACGACTCCGATCGGAGTCAAAGAGGTCATCTTCGGCGAATTGATTTGGGTCGGCCTTAAGGGCGCCGTCATGGCCGTGGGCGTCGCCATCGTGCTCGCGCTCTTCGGCCTCATGGCGAACCCTTGGTATATCCCGACTCTCGCGAGCGTGGGATTTCTCGTGGCACTCCCCTGCGCGGCACTCGGTTTGATCGCGACCGCGGTCGTTCGAAACATCAACCAATTTCAATCCGTTTATTCGTTCGTGATCGCTCCGCTTTATTTCCTGTCAGGGATCTTCTTCCCGATTGATCAGATGTCGACGCCCGTTCGCATCGTCGCCGAGTTCTTTCCTCTCATCCACGGAGTCAGGCTCGCCCAAGCTTTGTTTTGGGATCGGGGGATCTTTGGCGCCTACGCGTACAACGGAACGATCCTGATCGTTCAGAGTATCGCCCTGTGTACGCTCTCTTACTTTCTCATCCGAAAGAAACTCGTCAGTTAGTAGACGATCGGCGCGGGGATCTTCTCGCCCCGCCACTTCATGTCGTTAAGAAAACTCAAATTGATGAGTACAGTGACGTTCTTCACTTCATAACCGGATCTTTGACAGAGGTCGATGGCGGCCTCGAGAGTTCCGCCGGTCGCCAGCACATCATCAACGATGAGCACCCGGCCTTGGCCGGCGCGCATTTCGAGACTAGCTTCGCCGTATTCTAGCTTGTAAGCCGCGCGCTCAACCGGAGGTGGAAGTTTGCCGGCTTTTCTCAATGGAACGAAACCCTTGGCATGCCGTGCGGCGATAGCGGCACCGAGAATGAATCCTCTCGATTCGATTCCGACGATTTTATCGATTTCGCTCATTTCGACGTGCGCGATCATGGCGTCGCACGCCTCGGCGAGGAGCTGGGGATCCGCGAGAATGGGAGAGATGTCTCTAAACATCACCCCGGGTTTCGGAAAATCCGGGGTGTCGATCACATGGTTTTTCAACATGAACCGAAAGCTAATCGGGAATTCATCGATCGGCAACTTAAACGATCGGACCCTTACAGAGGCTCGCGAGACCAAACGTATTCGACGAGATGCCGCACGCATTCTGCACGGAGATCAGCATGTCATTGTTGTTTCTGCCTCCCGCATTCACGATGCGTCCCGTTTGGATTTTTCCGCCCGCCTGACCCGCGAGGACGAACGGGATGTCGGTCAAGAAATGCCCGCTCGAACTGCTGCTCCAGCATTCCATTCCGAGGACGACGGCGCTGTTGTAAAGCGCGGACTTTCCGCCCCCATCATCGATCGCCTTGAGTTCGCTTAAGAGCTTCGCGTATTTCTCGGCATAATACGTTCCCATGATATTGAGGTTCTTCACGTTGTTGCTGTGCTCGAGTTGGTGGTGAGCCTGACTCACACCACGGCTTGGGCAAGATTGCCCGCTCGATGCTCCCGAGAGCGTGAACGCCACGACCCGGGTGAGATCCCATTCGAAGGCCAGGCGAATGAGCGAGATCATCTGATCTTGGACGGGAGAGAGCTGATCGCAATTTGATTTGTTTGCGCCGTTCCCGGTTGGCTTGGTCAACTTCGGGCAAGCCGTGCTTCCTCCAGACGGTGGCGCCGTATCCAGGCTCGCGAGCTGCCCATCGTTGATCTTCTCGGCTTCGCGCCAACCCTCGAGGAGCCCGTCGAGCTTTCGAGAATGCTCAGAATCCATCCCGAGCTTTCTCTTAGCGTCGTTCACATCGTTTAATTTGAAATCAAGAAGGCTCTTCTTTCGCAGAAGAGATGCGCGCAGCGCATTTTGGTCGGCCGACGGTTGATTCGACATCGCCGAGCAGAGAATGCTGATTCGGGCCATCAATGTGTCGTAGACCTGTCCCGCGTTCTGGATCGGCTCGATCGCGTTTCCGTAGGTGGAATCGCCCGACTGACGATTGCGGAACGAAATGTACCGCTGCCCTTGACCGACACTATCGGCGTCCGAGTGCGCACCCGCACCGAGGTGAAGACTCGAAAACGGAAGTGCGGCGAGTTGAGGGATCGTCTTGTAGTGGTTGGCGATCTTGATATCGATCGACTCGAAGTCCGTATAGGCGTAATACGAATCGTTCTTCGTATACTTGTAAGAGTTCCCGGTAACGCAACCGTAGAGTCCCGCGCCGTGTTCTTCCTGGTAACCGTTACTCTTCGGCGAGCCACCGTGGATTTTCATTCCTTTGAAGAGAATGATGTCGTTCGCGTGCGGCTGAAGCGGCGCGATCGGGGTCCCCGCGAGATTCGTAATCGCGGATGGGTTCGTCGAAGCTGGGTGAAACGATCCACCCTTGAAGAACATGATGAACCTTGGGTTCTGCGAGAACGACGGTCCCTGGACGAGCCCCATCGCCCTTGCGACGGGCGTGAGCGCGAAGGCGAGAATACCAAACTGTTTCATGAGATCCCGACGGGTCATTTTGCCTTCGAATTTCATACTCCCCCCTCCGAACGCTGCGCGAAGCGCGACGAGTTGCCAAGAATCTTGAGTAATCCCAGGATATCCTGCTGATCACCCTCTGCGAAATAAAAGAACATCTTCCTTAAGAGCGGATGGTCGGCCGGCGTCTCGGTTCTGCCCATGTAGAACCGAAAGAGCTGGCGAACAAAGCACTGCTTAAATCGAGCCGAGTTCGTGAAAGTCTTGAGCGCCGTCACCGGAGAGTCGGTGTTCAACTGACCTTCGTCGAGGAAATTCACCGAGATTCGCGAGTCGATCGGTTGTCCCTCGTCAGTCGTTCTCCATTTACCGATTGCGCTGTAGTTCTCTTGGATAAATCCAAATGGATTAATGTAAGTGTGACATCCGACGCAAGTGCCGGTGCTCGTCACGGCTTCGATTTTCTGTCTCTCGGTCTGACCGTTGGTATCGGGAAGTTCCGTGTCGATCCCGCTGGGAACTCCGCCGATCTCAAGGCACATCACTTTGCGCGTGAAGAACACGCCGCGCTTTACGAGTCGAGTCGTCGTTGGTCCAGAGTGCGAGGCGAGAACGGCAGGCTGCGTGAAAAGCCCGACGCGCTTTGAAGTATCTAACGCGACCGTGGATGCTCCGCTCAATCCACCCTGGTTCATTCCATAAATCGACGCGATCGAGTCCGAGACAAACGACTGAGTCGACTGGGTAAGATCCTTCAACGAGGGTGCGGCTTTACTTAAATGAAAGTTCAAGAACTTCTTCGTCTCTTCCACCACCGCTTGCGCGACGGCAGGAGTGAACTCCGGATACTCGGTCGTTGAGATCGTAAACTCATCCGCTTCTTTGATCTCGAGCCAAGCGGCGAAGAAACGAAGAAGCTTCTCGCGCGCCTCCGGCGTCGAGAGAACGGCGTCTACGGATGACTTGAGCGCCTCCGCCGATTGCAAATGTTGGACGGGGTTGGCGGAAGAGAGCTTCACGCGATCGGGCGGTGAATCCGCGAGCGCGTAGGACAGGCCTTGTAAATACTGAGCGGGATTCAGAATCCCGGATGAGTCGGTCTGGACTTCTTCACGGAAAACGTAGAGGGGTGAACTCATCACGACATCCACGAGGTCAGCCGTCGCCTGAGCGAAACCCACTTGGCTTACGCTCGAGGTGTAGAAGCTGACATAAGTCGCGAGACGCTCTTCGGTCACAGCACCGCGGAATGCCTTCGTGATAAATGCGCGAGCCTGTGTCTCGAGACAAGAAGGAGTCGTGGAAGCGCAGTTGATGACGCTCGTGGGTTTCGCGAGAACAGCCTTTGCGATCTGTTCGACCCACTTGGAATAAGGCGTGAAGTTAGCGTTATTGAAGCTCAAGACATCTGAGTATTCGTAGTTGGTTTGAAGCGGATCGCGAGGCATCGTCGCCTTCACCGACGTCGTGACGTTTGTCGAAAGAACCGCCTTCGTCGTCAGGTCAAGTTGCTCGCGCGTCAGGCGAAAGAGTCGTGTTTTCGCCGGTCCGGTTTGATCGCCGCCGAAATATTTTTCCGCGAGCGCGCTGACCGTCGGGTTGATGGCTTCCATCGCCTCATCGTCTTTCGCGGGATCATCGATGATCCCACCTCCGATGGGCGCGCCCGTCACCGCGTTTTGGCTGACACCTTTTTGACTCGCGAATTTTCCGCATCCGGTTGCGAAAACTGCGACTGCCACCCCTAAGATTAACGCTTGCATCTTCATTCCAATGCCCCCTGACATACATAGTTTGTCGGGAACGCACTCCAAAACAGAGTGACAAAACTGGGGCGCAAAGCGTTTCAAAACGAGCCGGAAGTTGCTCCGTCTTTTCGTTCCCGCTAGGTTTGTTCGATGAGATGTTTCATTTTGTTACTGAGCTTGCTTTCACACCCCCTCCGCGCCGCCGACTATTCCTGCGCCGTTGAATTCGGAGAAACCGTTCCGATTCGCAAGATCGTGGGCGAAACCACGGAAACTTGGAACGAGGCGGTTGAGTCCGACCCCAAGCTGAAATCCAAGGTCAAACGCCGAACCCTCCACTACAAGGGTCAAACAATTTTGCTCGATACGCGGTACGCGATTCGTCAGGGGACCGGTTTTGACCTACGAATCGAGTGCCCACGCCCATCCAAAGCCGTTAAGAAAGCTTCAAAATGTAGTGGCTCCTTCATAAACAAAGAGAGTCCCCTGAGATTGGAAACCTCGATATTTAACCTGCAGGGAGCGCCTTCGAAGGGTTATGCCGAGATCTCCATGACTGATCGGGAGCACTTGAATATGATAGTGCGGGTCTTCAAGGAGACGGCCTCCGACAAAGTGTCATCCAGCGGAGAGTTAAAGATCTTTCGCGAAGACCCGAGCTTCATTCAAGACGTGGGCGTGGATGAACAACTTCCCTTGATCGATGACTTCAGCATTCGCATCGCCGCCCTCGAGATTAAGATCAGGTGCGATCGAAAGGATTCAGGTTCGAAGAATGGCAGAGTGGCGTTTGGGCAGAGGTTGGAGCGATGAAGAACTCGCGAAGCGTTTAGATGCGCTGAGGTCTGTTTCAACGAATTTTCCGGCCGAGGGACCCGGAAGCCAAATGATCGGCGACAAATGGCGCCGTTACTACACCGAATCCGAAATCGGAATGGAAGATCCGGGTCCCCCACAACCAAATGGCGCCTTCGAAACTGCGTGGAAGGCGATTACCGAATATCAGTTCTCCGATCCTGAGATCGTCACCGCCCACTTCGATCCAAAGGATGAACTCGAGGGTCGCACGATGCTCCTCGAGCTCAAAGTCTTAGGCTTGCGATACCTCTGCGGCACGCGCGTGACCGCGGTGCAAAGAAAGCAATCCGACGAGGAAACGATCTACGGTTTCCGTTACGACACGCTCGAAGGCCACATCGAAGTTGGCTCAGAATGGTTTTTGCTGACGAAGAAGCACGCAACCGGCGAGATCTGGTTTCGAATTTCGGCTTCGTGGCACCCGGGAGCTTTTCCGAACTGGTGGAGCCGCGTCGGCTTCGAGGTTCTCGGAAGACGCTACCAACTTGCCTGGCACCGACTTGCCTACCTGCGCTTACGGAAGATCGTCGATACCGGAGGGCGCATCATGGTTGAAGTTCCGTACGGCGAAAAACTCGTGCACACGGGACCTGAAATCACGAACTCCGAAATCTGGGGCTATCATCAGCCCGGCCCCACAGAACGTGTGCGGCAACTCGGGAAAGAGTCCGCATCCGTTCACCTTCAAAAGGAGGAAGCATGAAAAAGAAAGTGACCCGCGATTCCATCGTCGTCATCACGGGAGCCTCCACCGGGATCGGTCGCGCGACCGCACTCCAGTTCTCGCGCGCGCGTCCCCACCTCGTTTTGATCGCGCGCCAAATTGAAAAGCTCCAACAAGTCGCGAGAGATTGTGAGCTCTTCGGAGCAACAACCGAAATTCACAGCCTTGATGTTGCCGACGGAGAAAAGATGACCGAACTCGCGCGGGACATCGTGCGCGCAACCGGCCGCATCGATGTGTGGATCAACAACGCGGGCGTGGGCGTCGTCGGATCATTCACGGAAGTGCCGCTTGAAGACCATCGGCGCGTGATCGAGACAAACGTGATCGGAACGATGAACGGCTCGCATGCGGCACTTGAAGTCTTTAAGCGCCAAGGAAGCGGAACTCTCATAAACGTGGCTTCGATCAGCTCGCGTCTTCCGACGCCGATCATCGGATCCTACATCGCATCGAAGTTCGCGATTCGGGGTTTGAGCCAGAGTCTTCGGCAAGATCTCGCCGTCGAGGGATACAAAGACATCCACGTTTGCCAGGTGAACCCTTCCGTCGTCGACACCCCGGCGTTCGAACACACGGCCAACTACAGTGGACGCCCGATCAAACTTCAGTTCCCGATGGCGACCTCGCAACAAGTGGCGCAAAAGATCGCAAATCTCGTCGAACATCCTCGCGCTGTAGTTTTCGTTGGCCCGCTCTCGGGTTTGGGATCGTTCGCGTACACGTGGTTCCCCTCGCTAACCGCAAAGGTGGTCACGTGGGGAGCAAAGCGCTTCTACTTGGGCGAAGGAAAAGGTAACGCCTCGTCAAAGGGAAATCTCTTTCAGCCGGTTAAGGACTCCTCCTCAACCTCCGGTGGATGGAAATCGGGCGAGACGACGCAGGCCTAAACTGTCGCCACGTCTGACTCGGCTCTACCGTGATAACGGTGATAGATTCGCATGAACGGCAGAGTCGATATTCCGTGAACGATGATCGAAATCGAAATGCACGCGACGGTGATCGACGTGAATCGTTGCTGGAGACCATCCGGCATTCCGTGGTTAAAAGCGTACGAAAGGTAGTAGACGGAGCCGATGCCCCGAATTCCAAACCACGAGATGAGGCTTCGCTGAACTCCGCTCATCGGTATCCCGACGAGGCCGATGAGAGACGAGAGAGGCCGTATCACCAAGAACAGTATGGGGATCAAAACTAAATCATAGGTTTGAAAATCGCTGACGCGCAAAACGGCGCCCACGAGAACGACGGTGAAGACTTCGCCGATTCGCTCTAACTGCTCGGTAAATGTGAGCACTTCCTTCGGCGTTTCCGCATGTTCTCCCTCGCTCGGTTTGTTGACTTCGATTCTCCTCATGGCGAGACCCGCGGCGAAAACCGCTAGGAAACCGTAGGTGTGCACCGCAAGTGCGACTCCGTAAGAGAGCCCGATGAGGCCGACGGCGACGAAATCATCGAGGATGGTGGTCTCCTCGTCTCGTCTCCTCAAAAAGAGGATTCCGTGAGTCGCGATCTTGCCGAGCGCCCAGCCAATCAAAAGACCGCCGCTCACCGCCCAGATGACATCCTTCAGAAGCCACTTGGTGACCGAAAGACTTTCCGCCCCTAGGAGCGCAAGTCCCAACATGACAAATGGAAATGCGGCACCATCATTAAGGCCCGCCTCACCCGTTAAACTAAACCGCAGACGGTCGCGATCACTCGGATCTTGCACCTGAACGTCAGACGCCAAGACAGGATCCGTCGGCGCTAAAATGGCGCCCAGAAGAATTCCCGCGCCCCAAGGCAGATGTAAGACGAAGTGACTAAAGAGTGCGACGAGCCCGATCATTGCAATCATCGTCACGAGCGCGAGCCGAACCGGAGCCCGCCAGCGGTGGTTTCGAAGCGGAAGGCGAAGCTTAAGACCGGCGCAGAAAAGCGATACGATGACGACGATCTCGCTGAGATGCTCGAAGAATTTAGCATTCGCCGGGATGTCGAGCTCGACGATGGCGAGAAAATTCGGCCCCAATGTGATACCCGCGACGAGATAAAGGATCGACGTCGTGACAGGGAGTCGCTCGATCAGTGATCGGGAAATTCCAACGAGGATGAAGAGCGCCCCGATCAAGATAAACCAAACTGTTGAAGCTTCCATCAGAGGTGCCCTCCGCAAAATTTGCAGAAGGACGCATCGATATCGTGCCCCTCCCGGCTACAGTTCGGGCAAGCTTGCCCAGAGACGGCTCGAGTGGCTTTCGCGATTTCGACCGATACGATTCCGGTCGGTACGGCGATGATGCCGTAACCGACGATCATCAAGAGAGAAGCGAGAAGCTGCCCGAGCGGAGTCTTCGGAGAAATATCGCCGTACCCAACCGTCGTCATCGTGACGATTGACCAATACACGCTCACGGGGATGCTGGTGAACCCGTTTTCGGGCCCCTCCACGAGGTACATGACAGATCCCATCGAGACCACGGTCGCACTCACGGTGATGAGAAAAACCGTGATCTTAGGGCGACTCGCCCTGAGAGCGACGGAAAGAACGTTCGCCTCGCGAAGATAATGAGCCAGTTTGAAAACGCGAAAAACGCGGACGATGCGGAAGACGCGAATGACGAGAAGCGATTGGGCTCCGGCGAAGAAGACGCTCAGGTAAGTGGGAAGAATCGCAAGCAGGTCAACTATTCCAAAAAAACTTCGGGCGTATTTTGAGGGCGATCTCACAGAGATGAGACGCGCGAAATACTCGACCGTAAAAACGAAGGTGAAAAACCACTCCGCAGCCCGGAGCTGGACCGCGTACTCGGCCCGAAAATGCGTAATACTTTCGAGCATCACGATCATGACGCTCAAAAGAATGGCCGCAATCAACAGGGTATCGAATGCGCGGCCAGCCGGTGTATCGGCCTCGAAGATAATCGTATGGAGCCGGTGTCGCCAGCCCTGATCTCCACTCGTATTCACCCAACGGAGCCTAGCTCATTCTTAAGTCCCAACTCAAGGTCGCGCCAACCGCCCCCTCAGGATGTGATCTAAGTTCCTCAAATCGACCTCTAAAACCTCATCCTCCAGCTGAATCTTGGCCTTTCCAGACGATCTCTCTTTCTGGCCGACGACCAAAAATGCAAACGGACGCTGTTTATGAGCGATGCGAAGACGTTTCGATAGACTTCCAAGACTCGAATCGACTTGAACCCTCACCTCACCGTCGACGAGACACTTCGCGACTTCGCCGGCGAACTCCTGATCCTCGTCAGACGCGGGCAAAATGAGGAGCTGAACGGGTGCGAGCCAACCGGGAAGCCTTCCGTCATAATATTCCAAGAGCATCGAAACAAAACGTTCATGGCTTCCGAGCGGGGCCCGATGGATGACCCACGGTCGCACCGCCTTTCCGGAACTCGCTATGAAGGAGAGGTCAAACTTCTCCGCCGAAACGCTGTCGAGCTGAACACTCGCGACCGACTCCTCGGAGCCCGAAGCGAATTTCATCTGCACGTCGATCTTCGGTCCGTAAAAGGCGGCTTCTCCGAGACCCTCGAAGTACGGGAGCGCCATCTTTTCGAGAGCCTGCCTCAAAATTGATTCCTCATTTTCCCAACGCGCCCCGGATTCACCGAGCGAAAGTCGATAGCGATAACCAACGAGGCCGAGGGCTCGGTAGGCCTCTTCATACATTTGCAAAACGGAACAGATCTCCGATAAGGCTTGATCCGGATCGATGTAGATGTGGGCATCATTTTGACAGAGTCCCCGCACTCGGCTGAGCCCCCGGAGCGCCCCGCTCTTCTCGTACCGGTAAACCTGGCCGTACTCGGCCAGCCGGAGCGGCAACTGCCGGAAGCTGCGTGGTTTGGCCGAGAAAATCTTGTGGTGGTGCGGGCAATTCATCGGTCGCAAATAGAACTCCTCCTGCTCCGCATCTCCCTTCATCGGAGGAAATATATCGTCCTTGAAGTGTTCAAGATGCCCCGATCGTTTATACAGCGAAGCTTTTCCGATGTGAGGACTCGCGACCCTTTGATAACCGGCCCGGGATTCAAGGCGCTTGATGAATCGCTCAAGCTCATCGCGAATCGCCACTCCATTCGGAAGCCAGACCGGCAGGCCCGCCCCGATTTGTTCATCCAAGATATAGATATCCATTTCATCGGCGAGCTGCCGATGATCAAATTGAAAAGACATAAAACGAACTCCTCACGAGTGAATTTGATGATTGAAAATTGATTCGTCTGCAGAGGACTCACGGTCTCGCCGTGAGCCAAAAGGATGTGTAACCCCTACGGGGTGGTGAGGAGAGTCAGGAATAAAGGGATGAGACCAACGAGTTCCACAGTCTCATTATCGGAGCGTGCGCTCGGAAATTCCAATCATAAGAATCTTTGAGTTCCATAAATTTCGTCGATGGATTTTTGTCTTATAAAATCACCGGAACGACGATGCTGATGGCAATCGCGGTTGAGGAACCGGTATTCCGGTAGGAATGCGGCTGATCGCCCGGGAAAGCGAGGACGGCTCCGCGAGGAACTTTGAACTGCTCACCGGCCACGAAGACGGTCAACTCACCCCGAATGACGGAGAGATATTCCTTTGCACCTGAGAGGTGGGGATGACCCGGCATCGTGGCACCCGCCACGATCTCAACTCGGTCCACATCAAGGCCCTTTACCTTATCCGGTACGAGTTTATAGATGCGCACTTTGCCTGCCGCCCGAGTCTGCATGGGAACTTGCGCGTCGCTGAGAAGCTCGCATTCGTTTCGTGGCCTCGAGAGCAGTTCCTCGATACTCACTTGAAGAGCGCCGGAGATGCGCGCCAAATTCTGGAGCGACGGATTGCTTGAACCCGATTCGATGTTCGCGAGGGTCGACCTGGGGATCTCCGCGAGTTGGGCGAGCTTGAGCTGACTGAGACCCTTGCGATCACGGAGTTGAAGAATATTGTCTGCCAGGTATTTGGCGATTCTGCTCTCTAAGGCCATGAATGCCTCCTGCCAGCGCGTTGACCATCTGCCAATATATCAACCGAAATGACTATATATCGTCAAGACTCGATATTCTGATCACGGGAAAACAAGGAGACACCCGTGAAATTATCTTATTCCAACAAAAAGGTTCTGATTACAGGAGGCAGTTCTGGACTAGGACGTGCCCTCGCCCTTCAACTCGCAGAGCGCGGAGCTCAAGTGGTCATCTTGGCGCGTGATCCGAAAAGACTTCTCGAGACTCGCGAAGCAAGCGGCGGTCGAATCCAGACCATCGAAGGTGATATCGGCCGAAAAACTGACATCCACCGCATACACGCCGAAGCCCTCTCCCTGGTCAACCACAGCTGCGATCCCAACGCCGGCCTGCGCTTCACCGATGACGGCGTGTTCCTGGTCGCGATCCGGCGAATCGCGCCGGGCGAGGAAGTC
>SXSP01000082.1 GCA_005792225.1 Bdellovibrionales bacterium
ATGCAAATCAGATGCTCTCCCAGCTGAGCTATGCCCCCAAGAGGACACGAAACAAAAACCGTCGTTCGGAGAGGCCAATGTATGCTGGAATTCGAGCCTCTTCGTCAATGGTGTTTTTAGCAGAATGTTCGATTTGTTTTTAAAAAGATTGGGAATAATTGCGTCATGCCTAACTCAGAAGCAAAAACGCCCTGTTTTGCTGAGTTCATTGGCAGAAACAAGGATGCCTCGCGTTAAGCAGATGCCTTGGGCATGCTGGAAGGAATGCGTCGGATCCATGAGCGTTCTTTTTCGAGGTCAAAACCAACGGCTTCTCCACCGGCTAGAACGGCCTCATAGACTTTTCTGAGGATTGTGAGGTCATTCATTTCGCGATTGAGAGATTGAGCTTCGTGGAGAGTGTCTTGAATGGCTTCGAAGACACTGAGGATATCTGGAGTGGTAACGACTTTAGGTAAGCGGGTTGAGTCGAGGCCTTGTGGCGTGACGGGCTTGAAGCCGATGAGGTTTTCCGTCACGAGGATTTTGAGTCCTGAGGAGAAGTTCACCTGGATGAACTCGCGGCCTTCCGTATCGGAACGAAACAGGACGTCATCGAGTTCAGAGGTGGTGATGCGGATGGATTTACCATCGATTCTTTGTTTGATGACGGCGCTCGTATCATCATTCGATGAAAGCTGAAGGCCGGACGACTGCTGAACGAAGGCGAGAATATCTGAGCGCAGCTTCAATTGTTTCGTAGTGCCGGGTACGCAGTTCAAAGAGCCTCCGCTGGGGTACCATCTTCTCTCTTGCCTCATTATCGACGGTGATGAGGAAATCCTAAAGGGCCAGAAATCAGCGCGGGCGGCGACGTGCGGTGTTCAATAACGAAACGATTTGGGCTAAGGTGTCTCCATTCGATTCGTATTTTCGTTTTCCCACTGATTGAAGGGCTGAGAGCGCGATGGTTGTGACGAGATGGCAGGCGCCGGTATTTCCGACGAGCGAGCAAATCAAGATGATCTTTCAGGCAGAAGGACTGTCACCGGCGGAAGAGGTTCTCCAACCGAAAACCGTGATTCCCGATCATCGACATCCCTTTGATGAGGTTCGGATTGTCATGTCGGGGGCGCTTTTTATGAATATCTCGGGCAATCAGATTCTTCTTCGATCTGGGGACCGGATTGATATTCCGGCGAACACGAGGCACTCGAAATCAGCAGAGGGCAACGAGCCCTGTGTTTGCATCGTGGCGAATCGCCCGTTCTAAGACTTCATCCATTCCAGGTATTGACGGATATTCTTTTCGAATCCTCGGTCGGAGGGTTCGTAGAGTTTGAGATCTCCGAGTTCTTGAGGAAGGAATCGTTGGCGGAGATATCCCTTTTCGCCATCGTGCGAGTACCTGTAGCCTTTTCCGTAGCCCATTCCCTTCATGACTGCTGTTTTCGCTGATCGAAGGGCGAGCGGAATCGGGATTGTTCCCGTCTTCTCCACGAGCGCCAGAGCTTCTTGTAATGCCATATAGGAACGATTCGATTTGGGGGCCGACGCGAGGTAGGTGGTAACTTGCGCGAGGCTTATGGCGGCTTCTGGCCAACCAACGAGCTCGACAGCCTGCAGGCCGGAAATGGCGACGGTAATGGCCCGTGGATCGGCGTTGCCGATATCTTCGCTGGCGAGAATAACGAGGCGGCGGGCGATGAACACCGGGTCTTCCCCGCCTTTTATCATTCGGGCCAGGTAGTAAACGGAGGCGTCGGGATCGGATCCTCTTACACTTTTGATGAACGCGGAGACGATGTCGTAGTGCTCGTCGGCGTTCTTGTCGTAGCGGACTCCGGGCGCTTCGAGGACTCGCGCGAGGCCTTCGCTATCGAGTGGCCACGTGACATTGGCGTCTGTTGAAGACGCCTTATGGAGGTTGAGGATCGTTTCGAGGAAATTGAGGGTTCTTCGCCCATCGCCGTCGGCGAAATCGATCAGCTGCTCGAGGGCCAAGGGATCGAGGACCGAGTCGACGGACTGCCCGATGGTTTTGCAAGCTCGGTCGATGAGCTGAAGGAGTTCGTCGCGGCCGAGGCGTTCGAAGACGAGGATCCGGCATCGGCTTAGGAGGGCCGAGTTGATTTCGTAACTGGGATTTTCGGTCGTCGCTCCGACGAGGACGACGTCACCTTTTTCCACAGAGGGAAGGAGGACATCCTGTTGTCCTTTGTTCAGACGATGAATCTCGTCGATGAAGACGAGCGTACGCCGGCGGTGCTCGAGCCGGCGGCGGCGGCCCGCCTCCCCGATTTCACGAAGAGCTTTTGCGCCGGTTTCGACGGCATTGACCATGATGAATTCGGCGTCGACTTTTTGCGCGAGAAGAAGTGCGAAGGTTGTCTTTCCCGTACCTGGAGGCCCCCAGAGAATGAGGCTTGGGAGTTCGCCTGATTCGATGAGTTTTCGCCAGGGAGAGGTTTTTCCGAGGATTTTGGGTTGGCCGAGCATCTGATCGAGCTCGCGGGGGCGTAATCGCTCTGGGAGCGGGAGGCCTTCGAGATCACCTTGGTTCGCGTGCGAGAAAAGATCCATCGCTCCCGGTTTAGCTTTAGCACCGGGAGGGATCAAGTTTTCTATCCTTCAGAACTTGATGTAATCGGCGGAGCCGTAGACCGTCTGCCTGACGAAGAGCTGCTCCGTATAATCGCTGCTGAGGGAGGTACCGATGATGTCGACCTTAACGCGAGCGCGGAATGAAGGGGTCGCGTTGCCGTTGACGAGCGGGAGACCACCAACGAGGAGGCCGCAGGGGGCGCGGTTTCGATCGATGCCTCGTGGGTCATCTTCGGTTCGGTTGGTCGTATCCACAAAACGATCTGGCGGGATTGAGGCCCCGATCATTGCGGCGATCTCTTCGGGTGAAAGAAGAGTCTGATACTTCCCTTCCTTGATTCCGAAACCGGTTACGGTGACGCGGATCGAGGAAATGAGAAGGAAGTGCTCCTTTGAGGTCCAATCAAGGCGAAGTTTTGGAAAGAAAATGAGGGGCCCCTGAACGGATGCGGTGATCGCACCATTGACCGTGTCGACACAGCTGCGCATGGGGCCTGGACCCACGATCACCTTCTCGGGAAGGACGAGAAAGTTGACGTTCTCGCCCAGGTCACGTTTTGGTCCGCAGCCCGCGAGGAGCATGCAGGTGGAGGCGAAGATGAAAAGGGCCTTTGCCATTTTCACAGCGTATTCTCCTTTTGGAGAGCCGTTTCCGCGTTCAGAATTCTGGGCGTCAGGAACACGAGCATCTCACTCTTATCTTGATTGGTGGATTTCTGTTTGAAAAGCCATCCGACGAGGGGAATTTTGCGGAGCCAGGGAACGCCTCCTTCGCTTTCCGTCGTATCGGATTGGTACACGCCGCCGACAACCGCGGTTTGACCGTTTCGAACCAAGACTTTGGTTTTCGCTTCACGCTTGTTGATGTCGGGCGGATTTCCGGTTGAACCGGCGAATTCGCGCTTGATGCTCAGTTGAAGAATGATGTCGCTTTCGGAAGTCACCTGAGGGGTTACGTCGAGCTTCATCTCGATTGGCTGGTAGGTCGTTGATGTCACTGGGGGACCGCTCGCGGCGACTGTCGTCGATTGCAGAGGAATATTTTGGCTCTGTACGATGTTCGCCTGCTCGTTGTTGAGCACAACCACTCGCGGAGACGAGATGATGTTCACGAGATCCTCGGATTCAAACAAGCGAAGATTCGCAGAGAGATCCCCGAAGACATCGAGGGTTCCGAATGTGATTTGGCCGAGTCCGCCCGTTCCTCCGGAATGAACGTCGCCGGGAACGATGTTTAAGTTCTGACCGAGGAATCGTCCTCCACCGACGTCGACATCTTGACCGTCCCATCCCCAGCGGATGCCGATGTCACGGCGGAATCTTTCGCGGGCCTCGACGACTTTGCCTTCGATGAGGACTTGGAGCGGAGGCGTATCGATAGCTTTCACGAGGTTGGAGATGCGAGCGAGAACTTCGACCGTGTCGGTGACGATGAGCGAGTTTGTGCGCTGATCGGCGACAACGCGGCCACGTTCTTTACTCAGGAAAGGAGCGATTTGTTTCTCGAGCCCTTCCACTTTCGCGTAGCCGACCGGGATGACCTTTACGCGGAGAGGTTCGGCGGCCTTTTGGGCTTCGGCGACCTTTCTGGCGGCGTCGACTTCTTTTTGCAAGTTATCGTAGGGAGCGACCCGCAGAATCGAACCTTGTCTGACGTAACCGAGACCGCGGGTCTTCATGACGATCAAGAGCGCCTGATCCCAGGGAACTTGACGAAGCTTGAGCGTGATATTGCCTTCGACTTCACCGGCGAGGACGATATTCGCTCCGCTCTGCTCGGCGATCAAAGTGATCACGTCGCGAACGGAAGTATCACGGACTTCAATCGAGATGGGACGACCGTAGAATTTCGTGTTGTCGAAACCTGTCGGATCCGTTGCCGAAGAAGGAAGAATTCGGGGATCCGTCGCGCTTCCACCCGAAGTGCGTGCCACTTCGACGTCCTCGCCTTCGACGGAGGCTGAGGCCATCGTGGGTGCTCCGGAAGCATCGTACTCTTCTCCGGGGCTTGCAGCGCCTGCGGCGGCAACCGTGAGGACGCTGCCGTTTTGCGAAACGTTCGCTTGCTGCGGGCTACGGAATTGAACGACCACGCGGGCGGTGGTCGACCCGGGCTCCTGGTAGGCATTCATCGAGGCGATGGCTTGATTGAAGTCTTTCGTCACAAAGGGACGCTTCAGTTTCTCCGGAAGTACCGCGTTTTCGATTTCAACGACGAGTTGATTTTGGCTAGAGACTTCGCGGGTGCGGTAAGTTGCGGGTGCCGACGTTTCGATGACGACTGTTCCGCCACCTTGACGGGATACGTATTTGAGATTGGTGATGTTCACGACGTCCGCGACTTGAGAGGGCGCGGCTTCGGCGATCTCGGAAGGCTGAGGTTCGGGAACGGGGGACATGTCGATTGCCGGCTCGTTACTAACGAGAGGCTCAGGCGCCGCGGGCGCTGGAGGAGCCGCCTCATCGGCATCGAGATCGAAACCGCCCGTATCGTTGAGCTCTTCGCTGGCGAGTTGTTGGGTGAGTTTTTCGTCGGCTTCGGACACGATGGGAGCTTCGTCGGCAGGCACCGCCGCGTCTCCATCGAGTGAGAGGTCCACGTCAGCGGCACCAGAAGTCGGTTCGCTCGCCGCGGGTTCCTCACCTAGAGTATCGGCAGCGACGTCTTCTGTCGTCGCGTCGACATCGCCTGAGTCACCGAGTGCATCCGAGGAGAGTTCTTCCGCGAGTTCTCCGGAAGTGTCCGAATCGCCGCTTGAACTTGAAGTCGTGCAACCCGAGTGTGCGAGGGCGAATGCCAACGTCACGGTTGCGGTCATGATAGTGCGCTTAAATCGCAGGTTCGTCATCCTTAACTCTCCTCAGTCGCCATTCTAGCGACCGCGCAGTCCTTTGCGTTGTCTCGGCCGAATTCATCGGACGAGTCATTGTCTCATACTTTTATTTCGCAATCTTCACGACTTGAGCCGTGGAAACGAGTCGACCTTCCTGTTCGATCGTCTCGACAACCACGAGTTCACCTTCGCGAATCACGGCGATATAGCCGTTCTTGGGCCCGACTTTCGTGTTAGGCCCGACGACATGCAGTTTACCGCTGGGATCTTTGATCATCGCCTTCGGAGAGCGCACGTTCCAAAGAATTCCGACCACGCGAAGCTGATTCACTTCGAAAGCTTGGAGCGGAAGGAGCGGTCCATGGTTCGGCCCAGGGGCCATCGGAACATCGGCGACGGGTTGCGCGAATGGATCGCGCCGCCCACGTGGATCGTAGTCGAAAGGATCCATAAATCCGGCGAAGAGCCCGGGGCCCGCCATCTGTGCGTCAATCGGCGGGGGCTGCTGTAATTCAGGTGCGAGATCTTCGGCCACGATGTCGGGCGCCGTCCCGGGTGGCGGGGCTTGCCCGAGCACCGATTGTCCCGAAATCATAGCGAACGCGAGAAATACGATTTGTTTATTGAGCATTCGCCCCTCCCGCGTTGGGTTGGGCGCCTTCGGCCGGCTGTCCGTTCATAACGGCAGCCGCGGCTTCTTTTTTGTAGCGGTAGCCGACGAGTTCACCCGAGAAAGTGAGGGTTGGTGAATCGACAGGGCTTCCCTGAAGTGTCGTGAGATCCGTGTTTTCGAAAGTGAGCATGCGCGTATCTTTTGAGATCAGCGAAAGAAACGCCAGAATCTGCGAGAAGGCGCCTTCGATTTTGAAGGCGACACGGACGGCATCAAAGAAAAGTGGTTTATCGGCGTTCGAGCCTTGGTTTGGAATCGGTGACGTGCTGAGAAGGCGAACGCCGGCCGTGGAGGATTTCTCAGACATTAAGGTCGTGAGATCGGCCGTGCTCATCTTTAGCGGCATGAAATCAGTCACGCGCTCGAACTGCTTTTTGGCCGCCTTCACTTCTTGTTCGAAACGGTCGGCGTTTTCCATCGCCTTTCTTGTGACTTTAAGCTGTTGTTCAGCTTCAGCGAGCTGCTGTTTACTTTGCTCGAGGTTGCTTTGTAGCCAAGCTCCGTCGTCGCGTACGAGAAAATAATAGAGCGCGCCGAGCACGAGGCCTACGACGAGAACCTTGGACCATGGCATGTCGGCAAGTTGCAGAAGATATTTGTTCATTCTTGCACCTGTTTTCCGACCATGAAATCGAGTTCGAATTTTTTAACGTCGGTTGTTCCTATTTTCTCTTGGGTTGTACTGCGCGGCTCGACCTTGGAGAAGAATGCGGAGCTCTCTAGGCCGCGGATGAGGTCCGCGATCCCCTCCTCGGCGTTCGTGTAACCCGTGATGCGCACGGTGCTGTTTTGCATCGTCACCCGGCTCAGCCAAGTTCGCTGTGGCAGGAGGCTTTGAAGCGCGTCGAGGGACTTCACTTCACGAAGCCTTGAGCGGGCGATTTTTCGAATGGCATCGACTTGCTCGTCGATGACTTTTCGTTCTTTGGTCAGCTTTTCGGTTTTTACACCGGCATCGCCGAAGTTGGCCTTCTCGGCCTGGATTTGCTGGAGCTTGGTTTGGACCTCGGCGAGCTCTTTTTCGAGAGCCGAATTCGCGATGCTGTCGTAGACGTAAATCGAAATCGGGAATGCGAGAATGATTGCCAGACGACTGAACGCCTGATTTCGCGAGCCAGAGGAAGTCGATGCGGACGTGAATTCGCTGATTCCGCCCATTCCGGCGCCTTGGGTAGCGCCCATGTTTCTTAGTAAATTGACTTTGATCATCGATCGCCCAGCTTTCTCATTGCGAGTCCCAGGGCAACGGGGCAAACCGATTGAATCTGGCTGATATAGTCGGGCGAGAGCGTCTTGGAATCGTAGCCCACGCGCTGAAACGGATTGAGCTGCTCAAACGGGGTACCCACCGCTTTCGAGATTTGCTCGACGAGCCCGGGAAGGTACATGCTTCCGCCGCTGACGTAGAAGCGGCTGATCGACGGAGACCCTGCGGAAGTCGCGGCATAGAATTCAAAGCTGTTTCTGATCTCGTCGGTGACCTGCTCGTTCGCACCGTTGATGATGCTCGCGACGTCTTCGGGAGCCTCTTGGCCGAGCGAGGCGCTGATTTTGAGAGCCTCGGCCTCGCCGGTGTTTACGCTCATAATTTTCGCGATCTCGTTCGTATAGTAGTCGCCACCGACGACGAGGTCACGGCAGAACACGACCTCTCCCCGTTCGACGACAACGAAGTTCGTGACACCAGCTCCGATATTGAGGAGCGCAACCGCTTCGTTGGACGTGCCGTAGTTGGCCTCGAAACAATTCGCGAGCGCGAAACCCGCGACGTCGGCGAGCGAACACTTGAGGCCGCCCATCTCGACGCTCTCGATCGCGCGGAAGAGCACCTCTTGTTTGACGGCGACGAGGAGGACTTCCATGCTTTCGGCGCTCGCACGACCTTTTAGGATGTGGTGATCTAAACTGATCTCATTGATATCAAACGGGATGTATTGTTCTGCTTCCCACTTGATTTGTTCGGAGACCAGAGCGTCATCCATCTTGGGCATCGAGATTTTTTTGACGATGACGGAGCTTCCGTCGAGCGCGATCGCGACGTTCTTGCGTTTGCACTTGGCGACTTTTACAAGAGCGGAGATGGATTGACTAACGGCGCCGATGTCGGTGATATCGCCGCTCGTAACCATTCCTTCAGTGAGAGGATAGATCGCGAATTTCTTCAATACGGGCCCGCGGGCGCCCATGTCGATTTCAGCGAGCTTAACGCTACTGGTACCGATATCGAGCGCGGCGATCTTGCTGCCGCTGAAGAGAGCTGCGAGACTATCGAGCATTTCCAAGGTGCCTTTCCATGGCGCGACTTACAACGCTGCGGACTCAGACGCGAACACGTCGCTCGTCAAAATTTTGACAATCGATCGCGTTAACTGTGTGATTCCTTTCTTAAAATTACACAGGAGCACGCGAGGAATGTCAAATTTCCGAGAGTCTGTGAGGCCCGATCACAGACCATGCAGGGCTAAATACCAGTCGGCGAGTCGCTGACCATCTAGCAAAAGGTAGAGAAGAGCCGCACCCGCGAGAAACGGACCGAAGGGAATTTCCTGATTCATACCGCCCTTTGTCCTGAGGGCGACGGCGACTCCAACGACTGAGCCGATCATACTGGAGACGAGAATCACGAATGGAATGGCTTTCCATCCGAGAACCGCGCCGATCCACGCGATGAGTTTGATATCTCCGCCGCCCATGCCCTCGCGATTGCGGAAGACGATATAAAGATAGGCGATCGCCCATAGAAAACCGAAGCCGAAGACAGCTCCAATCAACGCCGGCATAAAGGCACGATCCGGATTGAGGGCCGCGCCAATGAGTCCGATCG
>SXSP01000083.1 GCA_005792225.1 Bdellovibrionales bacterium
AATTGAATTAACAGACAATCGCGATCTTCGTTTAAGTGGCGAGTTCCATTCGACCTGTAAAGATCAAGTCTACGCCGATGTGAGTTCACCCACGCCTCTCACTCATGTCGTCACAATTTACTATGTAGATCCTGCTGCTGCTCATCAGCCATCGCTCTGCGGAACGGCAATGACGCCGTTCGAGGAAATTATAGACCTTCCAGAACTCGTTGCTGGCGTCCACGAAATATCGGTCGTCGTGCGCGATCAGAGCTACGACGCCTCTTTCGAGATCAACTAAATTAAAAACTTCCGATCGAAAAGTGGAAGGCCCAAGGGGATTCGCGTACTTCGGGGGTGCCGGCGCGAATGAGGCGGCGGTCGAGTTTCCAGCCGATTTCGAAGTTGAGCGGGCCGACGGGCGTCACGATGCGAAGACCGGCGCCGATTGAGTCGCGGTAAGGGTCTTCGTTGCGGATGCCGGGTTGATGGAGGAGGACCGCGCCACCGTCGTAGAAGAGCGCGCCGCCGACTGAACCGTAAATGGGGAAGCGGAGTTCGGTCTTTAACAGATAAAAGGATTGGCTCGTGGTCATGAAGAATCGGTCGCGGTTGTCGACGCCGAGATCGATCGGGTGGGGAAAGCGTTCGGTGTTCGCATCGAAGCCGCGAATCGTGGAGCGGCCGCCGAGGAAGAAGGTTTCTTGCGAGGGCACTCCCGCTTTCGGGTCAGAGCTCACGTTGACGAGGTAGCCGCCGCGAACGGAGTTCGCCCAGACGAAGTTCGTTCGGCCGAACAGGCGGTGGTAGGTGGAGACGGATGCGTTTGTTTTTACGAAGTTGATCGTGAGGTTCTTGTCTTGAGAGCTTCCGAGGAGCGGGTCGGAGTATTCGAAGTTCAGGAAGGAGTAGGAGCCCTTCGTGGGGTTGAAGGCGTCGTCACGATGATCGAGCTCGATCATCGGGCCGACCTTCGCGATGTTCTGGGTGCTTTGGGTGTCGCGCGTGTAGCGGTCGAACTTTCTTTGGTTCGAGAAGCTGTAGCCCGTGAACGTGAGTTTCAGGTGGCGCGTGAGATCGCGTTCGAGGAGGAGACCCACCGAATGTTCTTCGAGGATGATGGCGCTGTCGCCGTTGTAATCGAGGAAGCGTTGATCGCGAACGACGTTCAAGCGGCCGCGGTTGCGATCGTTGAAGATGTACGGTTCAAGGTAGCTCAGTGTCACGGTGTGTTCGAGGTAGCTGATCTTCGGATCGAGAGAGTAGCGGGGATCGACGCGGAAACTGACGCCGCGACCGGTACCGTTGATGTTGCGGTAGCCGATGCCGACGTAGCCGCGGAGGGTGAGATCATTCGGAGAACGGTCGTTTGAGGCGCCGAATCCCGTGGTGACGAGGCCGGGGTCGCGCTCTTCGACTTCGACGATCAGGGTGCGTTCGGCGATGTTGGTTCCTTCCTCGAGCATGCGGATGTTCACTTTCGCGAACAGACCAAGGCGTTGGAGGCGGAAGATGGAATCTTCGAGGGTCTCGGGCGTGAGAACGTCACCGGTTTTAAAGGAGATCTCGCGGGTGATGACGTAGTCTTTCGTAAAGGTATTGCCCGAGGTCACGATGGAGCCGACGACGACGCGCGGACCTTCGTAGATCTGGAACTCAACGGTCGCCTGCGTGTTGGCTTCGTTGTAGGTGACCATGCGGCTACGTTCGTTTTCATTGACGATCTTCATCTCGAGGAAGCCCTCGGATCGGTAGAAGTCCTTGATCATCGCGATGCTCTCTTCGAGTTCGCGGAGGCCTAGGGCCGCGCCCGTCTTGATCTTGAGCATTTCTAGGATCTGAGATTTTGGGAAAGAATCGGCGCCTTCAATGCGGATCTGACGAATCTGGGTCAATGGTCCTTCGTCGATCGAAAGGGCGATCGTGACGCTCTTTTTGTCTTTTGAATACTCTGCGCGCTGGGACTGAACTTTTGAGCGTAAGTAGCCTTGGTTCTGGAGCTCGGTGACGAGTTTTCTTGATCCTTCTTCGATGTCTTTTCGGTTGTAGTAACCGGAGCCGATCAGATCCGAGCTCGAGCTTTTTATGAACTGCGTGTAGTAGGACTCGGGACGCGAGATGTTGCCGTTGACTTCGATCTTCTTGATGCGGACACGGGGGTTCTCGTTGATCTTGAAGGAAATCTTTTGTTTCTGGTTGGCCTCGTTCAGCTTGTCTTGATAGGTGACCTCGACGTTTGCAAAGCCCACGGCTTGGTACATCGTCCGAATTTTTTCGGCCATGTCGGGGGCCGGGCTTGAGACCGCGCCCGCAAGCTTTTCTCCTTCAAGTTGTCGGATGATGGAGCCTTCGGAGAAGTACGCGTTGCCGTCCACGCGGAATTCAAATCGCCACGGGTTTTCGACGGTGTAGGTGAGTTTCGCTTGCGTGCGGTCGGGATTGTAGACGATCGAGGGCGTGCTCAGCTTAGCCGTGAGGTAACGATTGTCCTGCAGCCATTCCTGAACGGACTTCTGAAATTCGAGGAGAGTGTCCTCGGTCAAAGCTTTGGAACGAAGCGAGCGCGCCATGCGCTTGATCTTGGTGACGAGTTCGGGGTTCGGCACGTCCACCACGACGTCGCTTACCGTGACCGGACGACCCTCGTCGATCTTTACCTTGATATTAACACCCCGGTCGTTGGGAAGCGCGAATTCGATTTCGACTTTCGCGTTATGAAATCCCAGATCCTCGTAGGCTTTGCGCAGCTCTTCGCTCGAGGCGAGCAGGTTTTTTCTCTCGAAGGTCTGATCTTTTCCGATATTCAAGATTCGGAGGACATCGTCGGTCGGGACGGTGTGGTTGCCGG
>SXSP01000084.1 GCA_005792225.1 Bdellovibrionales bacterium
GATTCCGTTTTCATCTCGGACGATTCCGTAGGCTTTGCCGGTCGACGAAAACTCGATCTTGTGGCCTTTCTTCGTCAACGCTTCAATCGTCTCGGGCGGAAGCTTCAGTTTATCCATGCGTACAATGTTCGGTAAAAATTGGTGGTGAACTCGTGGGGCCTGGACTGCCTGGTCGATATCGAACGGACCTCTCAAGGTTCTATAGATCACTTGCAGGACTGCGGTGATGATCCGAGGTCCACCTGGAGCGCCGACAACGAGGACAGTTCGGCCGTCTTTCTCCACGATCGTCGGACTCATTGACGACAGTGGGCGAGCGCCGGGACGAACATTGTTCGCTTTGCCTTGGATCAACCCAAACATATTTGGTTTGCCTTGGCGTGTGTTGAAATCATCCATCTCGTTGTTGAGAGCGATACCGTACTTGGGAGTCATCAGGCCCGAGCCCCAATCTCCGTTCAACGTCACCGTCATCGCGACCGCGTTTCCGTCAGCATCCATGACCGAAAGGTGCGTCGTGTTTTGCGACTCTTCGGGTTGCGCTTTGATTTTTTCAACGTCGATGGCCTTGTCCATCTTCACGAGCGAAGCAAGTTTGGCGATTGATTCGGGGCTGAGAAGACGTTCAACCGGATTTTCCACGAACGCCGGATCACCCAACTCCGGACGACCCTTGAAGCTGAGTTTCATCGCTTCAATGAGGAGGTGAAGTTCGTTCACGGAGAGCGGCTCGTGCGCGTTGATGTTGAGTTTATCAAGCAGCTGCACGGCCTGGGCAATGACGATTCCTCCGCTGCTTGGTGGCGGCATCAGATGAAGCGTGTGTCCAGAGTATTGTGCGGTTAGCGGTGCAAGCCAGCGAGCTTTGTAGTTCGCAAGGTCTTTTACGTCGAAGATACCGCCCGTGCTGTTCACGGTCGAAACGATGTCTTTGGCAACGTCACCTGAGTAAAACGCGCTTGCTCCCTTGTCGCGCATGAGTTTCAGGAGCTTTGCGAGTTTCGGTTGTTTCAGGATCGCGCCCGGCTTGAGTGCTTCGCCTTTCGGGTCGCTGACGAGTTTCATGAGTTCTGGACTCAGGTGATTTCTCGAGCGTCCCCAACCGGTGACTTTCACCCATTCGCCGCTCAGGGGAAAACCCTGGTCAGCAAGGCGAATCGCACCGTCGAACAGCTGATTCCACTTCAGTTTCCCGTGCTTCTTGTGGAGCTCGTAGAGCCCCATCGCCATGCCCGGAACGCCAACGGCGAGCCCACCTTCAATCGACGCCTTCTCCGGCTTATCCTCATAAAGTTTTTCGTGTGCCTTCGCCGGCGCCATCTCGCGGAAGTCGAGAGCCTTGACGTCTTTGCCCATTTTTACCACGGCGAAGCCACCCCCGCCGAGCGCCCCAAAGTAGGGGTTGGTGACTGTGATACTGAGAACTGCTGCGATAGTCGCATCGACGACATTTCCGCCTTTACGCTGAATATCGCGCACGATCTCGACCCCATACGGCGATGGGCCGGCATACATGATCCGGTGCCCCTCAGCCGGTACCGCGGCACCGATCATAGGTTGAAAAGCGATTGCGCAAATGACGAGAACACGAGTGAAAACGAGCATTCATCCTCCCTGAAACACCGAAAGCACGTCCCTTGATCCCAGCCCGGTTTGATGAAGTTTTCAATCCCTAAGCGGGGGTTGGCATCTCGCATCGCTTCTGGTAGCAAACGGTTTCGCCCACAACCAAAGGATGCCCATGTCGATGGCTAGTGAACAGGCCCCACAACGGCAGAGACCGAGAATGGCGCTGACGCGGAACTTGCGTCGCCCGACTGAGTACGTTCGTCTCATGAACGAGGATTATAGCGCTTGGGCTTTTAACGAAGAGCGCGCCCCGAAGTTGCGTGGATCGTGGCGCGAAGGAGCATTCGGCGTAGGTGGTGATCACCCGCTGGATTTAGAGATCGGGACCGGCAACGGAACTCACTTTGCTCACTTGGCTGCCGCAAGTCCTCAACGTGCAGTCTTAGGCATCGAAATCAAATTCAAGCCGCTGATTCAATCGATTCGCCGCGCGCTTGACGGCGGCAAACAGAACGCACGCATTCTCAGGTACGATGCGTGTCGCCTCGACGATCTCTTCGCGCCTGGCGAGCTCAACAACGTCTACATTCATCATCCGGATCCTTGGCCGAAGGAGCGTCAGTGGAAACATCGGCTGATTCAAGACGATTTTCTCGTCATGCTCCACGGTCTCATGCGCCCTGGAACGTTCGTTAATTTTAAAACTGACTCGCGCGATTACTTCGATTGGTCGATCGAGCGCTTTGAGCGCTCGCCCTTCCGCGTGAGTCGGAAGACCTGGGATCTTCACAACTCCGAGTGGAAGGGCGAGAATTTTATCACGGCGTTCGAGACGATTTTTCTTCGGCAAGGACTGCCGATTCACTACGCGCGCTTGGAGCGAGATTAATTTCTATTCCCAGCGGTCCGTGCATTTTCCGAACTGCCAGCCTTCGCCGACGATTTTGGGTCGGCCAGCGGGGCCCGTCGCACGATAGCCTTTGCCTGGCGCCCAGCCGGAGTAGTAGCCGTCTTTTTCGCTCTCTCCTACTGACAGCAGCTTAAGGTCGTCGGTGAGACCTCGCATGTCGCGAACCTTCGAATCCCAATTTACAAACCGTTCAATAAACTTGGTGCCCTTTAACGTATAAGCCGTCCCAGCCATGAGATCCATCATGCCGTCGGGTTTACCCTGACGTCTGAAATCATGAGCGTAGTCGATTCCCAGGTGAAATCCCTCAACCAAGCAGCCGCGGGCAGGTTCAACTTTTGCGCGAATCACGAGCTCCTGATTGGGAGCTACTTCGAGAACAACCGAATCTCCCATATGATTCTGCCACGATTGACCGCTCCAAGCATACGCGAGGTGCCCCGTGTACTCATCAATACGCGTGTGTTCAAAGGTGACCTTACGAGCAATCAACTGAAACTTAACGTTCTGGCCAGCCAATCCGTTCAATCGAAATGCTAAATTCGCGTCCGATTGGTTTGCGATTTTTACTTCGAGAACATCAGTCTTCCTAATGCCCGCATCTTGGGCGCCGCTCGGCAGCTCAAAGCGTGTTGAGATTCTCATCTCAGGATCCTTGAATCGAACCAGGAACTTCGGCGAGATTTTCACCTGGCGCAGATTCTCCCCCTCTACCAAGTTGAACAGTCGGCAAGACTGCAAACCAAAACTATTTCGCTGATCCAAAAACCCGTCGCGCGACGGGTTTCCGTCAATCAACTCCGAGAGAAGTTCATCATTTGAATGCCGGCGATCGCGCACCACACGATTCTGAAAACGTTCGCAAAGAAGCTCGAACTCTCCTTCGTCGGTCGTCATGATGCCAACTCCATTATCGAGAGCCGTATGGTGAGTCTTTCCGTTCGCGACAGGAAGATTTTCGAGCTTCTGAAAATTACGGATTTCCACATCTGGAAAAAGAAAGGACCGTGTCGACTTGAACTTGTTCTCGAGAACAAACTCCATTTTGCAAAGCGCTCGGTCTGGCAGTTCGAACTGCTTCCAAACCGAAGGAGGAAGTATCTCCGCAACCGCAACTTTCTTTCTATAAACGAGCTTACGGCTCTCGCTCAAAACCGCCTTTCCCATTCGGCAAGTGGTTTTGATTTTGACGCTTTCAATATCCTTATCCTCAAAGATCACCTCGGCGTCCGCATCGATCGAGCGACGATCGGCTTCGGCCTTTGTCAGCTGCTGCGGGCCTTCAGCACCATTCCAAGCGAAATGCGGAAATGCTGGCGCCCACTCATCAGGAACTTTGATGACCTTGGGCTCTTGAGCCTGCTCCTTACAAGAAGTGAGACTTGCGATTGAGACTAAAACGACGAACGCGCGAAATAAATGGTTCCCCATACTCCTACCTTCCTTTGGCAGGCACATCCAGCAAGACCCGGGCCGAGCACGAGCTGCAATTTACCAATAGCCCGTGTCCAC
>SXSP01000085.1 GCA_005792225.1 Bdellovibrionales bacterium
AAACGGATTCGAAGCTTGAAACGGAATCATCCTTCTCATTGTCGCTCGAAGCGAAGGTCGATGAGAACGCGACCTATGTTGTGATTTGCCGAAGCGGCGGATAGACTTTCGTCATGCTCACTCTTTTGTTTTCACTTCATCGGCGCTGGCTTCGAATCATCCGCGCGGTCACTCTCGGAAGCCGCGCGATTGTCGTCCAGGACGAGTCGGTTCTTCTCGTACGGTTAACGTACTACAAGGGTTGGTTTCTGCCCGGAGGAGGAGTCAATCGAGGTGAAACTTTCGAAGCCGCAATGGCCCGCGAACTTAAAGAAGAGTGCGGGATCTCCCCAGTGAGTGCCCAGCTCCAAGGACTTTACCTAAATCAAAAAGGACGACACACGGATCACGTCGCCGTCTTCGTGGTTCGAGAATTCAAAGGAACGCCGGGTATTCAAGATCAGAGGGAAATCGCTGAAGTCCGATTTTTTCCGATCAACGATCTCCCGGAAACTTTATGGAAGGGTCACCGGCGACGCATTCACGAGATGCTCGGCCGTGAACCGATGACTCCCCGTTGGTGATTAGCGGTGGAAGTAGCGCACCTCGATTTTCGTTCCGTGGGGTGCGGCTTTCTCAAGGATCAGCATTCGACCCTCGATCTTGTAGCCGATGTTCTGCGCCGGGGTGAACACCACCTCGACCGAATCAAGGCGCGGCTCTTGGCTGAGCTCGTAAGTTGTCACGAGAGAGCGGAAATCATGGCTCATCTCATTGAGTGATTGAGAGTAATCAACGGCGCAAATGCTCGTCGTTCTTCCGCCGGTCATCTGGGCAAGTTCGGCAACGCGAGTGGCGTAATGACCTTGATTCTGGGCATCCGGCTGCAAGCGTTGCTCATTCCGGCAAGCCGAATCGCCCGGCTGAATGATGATCCCGTAAACTGCGAGACGCTTATCCGGCCCGAAGGCGGAGCGGAAAGCCGAGATCACTTGCGAAGCCGTCGTACCTCCCGATCCCATGCTCATCTCGTCTTCGTCACTCAAGACGAAAATGGCGAGCGGGGTATTATCGCGGAAGAAACCCGCATTGGCACCGTTACGATGAGCGAACGATCGAACCATGGCGCCGAGGGCTTGTTCGTTACCTGAAGGACAATTGCCCGAAACCAAACAGTCGCTCGTCTCTTGGCGTTCGATCGTGTTCTTAAACGCATTTTGTTGATTGTTGGTGTCGGGTTTCAAAATGGTGGTGCCGGCCCCGACCCAGTTCATGATCCGGCCATCCATATTGTAGTTTTGGCTATCGATATCGGTGGTCGTCATCGCGATCTGATAGTCGATATCGGAGATTTGACTGATGAAGTTTCCGAATCGCTCACCTAGCTTTTCCTGCTCGGGCGTCATTGAAACCGAGTTGTCGTTGATGATCAGGATGTCGACTTTATTGGCCGCGACTCCTTGATCAAAGGTCTCAACGATTTTACCCAATGCTCCAGAGGCGCTGTCGGTCACACCTATCTGCTGGAACTTCGCCGGCTGACATCCTGCCAGACACAGCGCGAGCCCGAGTGCGCTGACGCGCGAGGTACGACGTGTGAGATTTTGAGACTTCATAAAGTCCTCCGCAAATACGACCTTCCAAGATCTGCACTTAGAGTAGGCAAATTCCACGCCCGCGGGAACCCCGGCACCTGCCTTGGTCCCGCCCCTGCAATGCTCTGATTCCTTTAGGGAAAAAATCTATTCTCAAGTCGAGGCTCTCGGGAATCTCATCTGAAACTGTCGTGAGACTCGTTTCGCCAAAGGCTTCGACATATTTTCGGAGTTGAGATGGAGCGTCGAAACTCATTTACTTGATTGCGGCGTCGAACGCGGATGGCAGGAAACCACCACCCACGGCGGGATCCAACCTCGGCGCATTTAAAGCTCTCAATTTCCGCGAAACCGACAAAGTTCTTTGCGCTCTTTGATAACTCGCAGGATGCTGGGCCATGGATTTTACAAAGCTCATCAAGTCGCGCAATTTCGTCGTCAAGATCAAGCTGGATACGAACGGCCGCAAGGGCAAGGCCGTGACGGTCCTCGACGGACTACCAAAACAAGAATTGTTTTTAAAGGAGCTCCTAAAGGCGCTCAAACAAGCTTGCGGCGCCGGAGGCACTTACCTCATGGACAAAAAAGATGGTGTCGTGGAACTTCAAGGTGACCACCAAGATCGTGTCGCCGAAATTCTCTCGAAGGCGGAATTCCAAGTTAGCAAAAAGTGAGGGCGCGGATCGCGCCCCCTTCCTTAAAGGCACTTGAATCGCATATCGACCGTGTAGGCCTCTTGATCGGTCATAATTCCGCCCATGACTCCCGCACCAACCGCGACGTTGCCGGCATTGCGCTCGTTCTGCCCACCGAAGACCGACATCATTCCACCGCCTGCCGTGACGGCTTTCGTGGCACCGCGAACCATCTTGTGATTCTCTTCGTCGCCTTTTCCGGTGTACTTGCTGTCTTCACTGACGAAGCCCGGAGACTTCTTAAATTGGTCGCAGTAGTGATTCGCCTGGCTGATGGCGCTTTCCTCAAGTGGAGCACGATCGGGTCCCCGCAAGACCACGCGATGAACTCCATCGGCACCGGCTCGTACGTCACGATGATGAGCGCAACTCGCGAGTGACAAGGCGAACGCACCCCAGATGAGAACGTTGAGTAACTTCATTTTTGCTCCTTACTGGATAAAAAATCTTGGCTCAAGCCAGACGTTGAATCAAGTGATAGCCGAAGCTCGTGCGCACGGGCTCGGAGACTTCGCCGACTTTCAGTGCGAACGCCGCCTCTTCAAATGGCTGAACCATTTGCCCTTGACGGAAGAAGCCGAGGTCTCCCCCTTGTTTGCCCGATGGGCAGCGCGAGAATTTGCGAGCGAGCTCGTCGAACTGCACACCCTCTTCGAGTTTGCGTTGCAGGTCCTTTGCTTCGAACTCTTTTTCAACCAAAATATGTCTCGCGTGGATCATGACTTTTCTCCTTCGTTTCCGTTCTACATCTAGCTCTACAAAAGATGGATCGTCTGACTCAATCGCAGATCTCGAGACGATGCGCCGACATCGACGACGTAACTTCCGGGATTGACCTGCCAGCTCATCGTGGCGACGTCAAAGTAAGCGAATGACGCGGCCTCGAGCGGAATCTCAATTCTTCTTGTTTCCCCCGGCTTTAATGTCACGCGCTTAAACCCTTTGAGTTCGCGCGGCGGGCGCGGAACTTGAGGATTTCTCTCGCCGACGTAAGCCTGAACGATTTCGGTGCCCGATCTCGGTCCCGTGTTTGACAGTTCAAA
The DNA here is from genome assembly GCA_005792225.1 of Bdellovibrionales bacterium. Lineage (GTDB taxonomy): Bacteria > Bdellovibrionota > Bdellovibrionia > Bdellovibrionales > JAMPXM01 > SXSP01. The sequence goes on from SXSP01000085.1 coordinate 3,313, forward strand.
TACCAGAGTCGCGCGGGGAGATCCAGCCCTCGCGTCGCTCACGACCACCTGCAAATTTTTATACTCGAAAGTCGTGTACGAGAGACCGTGGCCGAAGGGAAAATCAGGCTGAAGGCCGCGAGCATCGAAATGGCGGTAGCCCACGAAAATCCCTTCGTCGTACCGCACCACTCCGCCGCTTCCCGGGTAACGACCGTAAGCGGGTGAATCTTCCCAACGCTTTAAAAACGTCAGCGGCAATTTCGCTGACGGATTCACATGCCCAAGCAGGACGTCGGCAATGGCGTTTCCGGCTTCTTGGCCGGGATACCACGCGTGGAGGACCGAAGAGACTTTTGAAAGCCACGAACCCATCAAAAACGGACCGCTTCCCATGGTGACGACCACCGTATTGGGATTAACCGCGGCAACCGCGCGAATGAGCTCGGCCTGACCCGCGGGAAGTTCAAGCGATTGACGATCACGCGCTTCGCCTTCGAACAAATCCGAAATCCCCACAAACACAACCGCAACGTCGGACTGACGGGC
>SXSP01000086.1 GCA_005792225.1 Bdellovibrionales bacterium
ACTCGTCGTAACTACTACGAGAAGTATAACAGCCCGAACTCCGACGCCTTCCGTACATCGAACGCCTTCGATGTCGGTGGTCTCGCGGGTATCGACCTCCAGCTCGGAAATTCGTTCTCGATCGGTTTCGACTTCCGTTACCTGACAAACGTTTTCTACCGTCAGAACACGGAGTACCCTTCGTCGTTAGTCAATCCTTGGCAACGCGACGAAATCGAGAAGCTCGATTACTATACGGCGACAGTCACAGGAAAATTCCTGTTCTAATCGCACGACGAAAGGCTGAAAGAGCCCGAAGGGAACCCGGAAGCGGGTTCCCTTTTCTTTTTCTGTAGGATCAGCGAAACTGTTGGGAATGAAACTTTATTCCGCCCTCATTCTCCTCATGTTCACAATCGCTTCGGGAGCTCTCGCGGCTCCACAGAAGTCAGCATCGAAGGCAAGCGAGGCGCCTGCCCCGAAGCCGCCCGCGATCGAGCCGAATGCCGCCAAGGTGCCCGACGCGCCCTCGGTGGTCGTCGTGACCAGAGCCGTGGCGGAAGTCGGCGACCGCATCATCACGAGCCGCGAAGTGCGCATCAGCGATGCGATCGAACAGGCGCTCACGGGAAAACCTCCCGGGCCCGATGGATTCCGCGTTCTCTCAGGCCTCGAAAGAACCTTTCCGGGAGAGGTCACGGCGGTACTCGATGAATGGATCGTGTCTCTCGAGGCAAAGTCTCTTTCATCTCAGCCTCCCACCCGCATCGATCTCGCTTCAGCGGTGAAGGGGGTTCAAGAATTCTGGGTCGGGAAACCGGCGTGGACCCAGCTCGAAGTCTCGCCGGAGGAACTTCGCGAAGTCGTCGAACGAAAGCTTGTAGCGAAAGATTTCGAGCGTCTTAAATCGGATCCCGAACTCTCGCCCGTGAGCGATGACGATGCGCTGGCGTACTTCCGAAAAAATCGCCTCCGTTTCGGGAGCTTGCCGTTCTCGACTTTCAAGGACAGCATCAAAGCTTTTTTGGTTAAGAGCCAGACGGAGCGCCGCCTGGCTGAGTGGCGTGACGTCCTTCGCCGAAAATACCGCGCGCGAAATTTCATCGCGGGTTGAGCCCATGATCCGTGAACTCCGTGAAGCCGACATCGACGCTCTCTTCGCAATTTTGGAGCGCGCCCGTGCGGAGAGTTCCGTTCCGATCGGTCCACGGTGGACGCGCGAGCAGTTCGGCGAAGAATGCGCGACGCTCGGGCTCGTTGCTGAAATTTCAGGCTCGGCCGCGGCATTCGTGCTGTACCGCGATGTCGGTGAAGCGTTTGAGATTTCAATGCTCGCGACGGATCCCCGACATGTGAGACGCGGCGCAATGAAAAGCCTCCTTCTTGAGTTCTTCAACCGCAGAACTCCGCCTAAACCCGTGTGGTTGGAAGTTCATGAGGCCAATTTGCCCGCGCGTTCCATGTACGAAAAACTCGGCTTCGTCACGGTCGGAAAGAGGCCCCGTTACTACTCCGACGGAGGCGCCGCCATACTTTATAACTACGGATAAACTCTTGATTTTGAGGGCTGCGTTTGGTATCAACAGCCTCATACCGATGGCCCTGAAGGGCCATTTTTTTTATGATCGTCTGAACGAAGAATGAATGACGAGAGCTGAGACGATTGCTGAGACGAAACCCGAATTGAAGTTCGGGTGGGTGCTCGATCGTCAGCGGATGGGAACGTTCTGAACGGAAATTTTCTGAACGAAATTCGAAAACTCGCGGAAGAAGTTTCGGCTCGCGAAGGCTGCTATCTCTACGACCTTGAGTTCGTGGGAGCGGCGGCCGGCCGTACTTTGCGCGTGTTTATCGAACGTGACGCCGAAGCTGGCGTTTCCATCGACGACTGCTCGAAAGTTTCGCGCGGTCTCAACGAAGCCCTCGACGCTTTCGAAAGCGAGATCCCCGGCGGCGCCTACATGCTGGAAGTTTCTAGCCCCGGTCTCGAGCGTGTGCTCAAAGAGCCCCGCCATTTCGAAAAAGCGATCGGTAAAAAGATCTCCGTGAAAACGTTCGCGCCGCTCTTGGATTTCAATCCGGCCGTTCCCGATCTCGGGAAGGCGAAGCAAATCCAAGGCAAGCTCCTGTCGTTCGACGAAAAAGGTTTGAAGGTTTCCTTCGAATCTATGAACGCGAAGAGCTCCGGCGACGACGCTCCGGCAGTCTTTGTTCCTTTTGATTCCGTTACCAAAGCGCATGTGGTTTTCGAGTTTGCTGATCCCTCCGAGAACAAGCCTGGCCAGAAGGGTAAAGGCGGTTCCGGAAAGAAGCACGGTCACTCGAAAAACTGATTTTAGGCAGCGCCAAACGGGTCACCCGTTTCCCTCTTCAGTGAGCCGGAAGCGGATCTCCTCCGATGGATCAGGAATGATCCTTCACACAGGGGAGAGCGTGACTCTTTAAGGACCGGCTTCTGCCGACGTGTATTTGAAAAGTGATAAGGAGAAATTGAGATGGCGATTGATAATCTTTCTGACCTTAGCCGAATGATCGAACAAGTCGGCAAGGATAAAGGCATCGACAAACAAGTCGTCATTGATGCCGTCATCCAAGGCATGCTGGTCGCCGCTCGTAAGAAATACGGCACGTACCGCGAGATCGAGGCTCAATACAACGAAGAGTCAGGTGAAGTGGAGCTCTATGAGTTCAAAGAAGTCGTGCTCCCCGAAGATTTCATCGATGAGGAAATCGAAATCACCCTCGATCAAGCGCGCGAGTTGAATCCTGACATTCAGGTCAACGACTCGATCGGTATCAAGCTTGATTCCACCGAACTCGGTCGCATCGCCGCGCAAACGGCGAAACAGATTATCACTCAGCGCGTCCGCGATGCCGAGCGCGAGATCATCTATAACGAATTCGAGCAGCGCAAAGGCGAGATCGCATCCGGGATCGCCCGCCGCGTGGAGCGGGGAGCGATCGTCGTCGACCTCGGCAGAACCGAAGCCTACATCCCGCCGCGTGAACAAATCCCCGGAGAGGTGTATAAACCTGGAGATCGTATCCAAGGTTACCTTTCCGACGTGCGCCAGACGACTCGCGGTCCGCAGATCATCATGTCGCGTGCAAGCGAGCAGTATTTGATCAAGCTCTTCGAAATGGAAGTCCCCGAGATCTACGACGGCATCGTCCAGATCATGGCGGCCGCGCGCGAACCCAGCGCTCGCGCGAAGATCGCGGTTTACTCGAAAGATCCTTCGGTGGATCCGGTCGGCGCGTGCGTCGGCATGAAGGGGAGCCGCGTACAGAACATCGTTCAAGAGCTCCGTGGCGAGAAGATCGACATCGTGCCTTGGGACGAAGACATCACCCGCTTTGCGTGCAACGCCTTGGCTCCGGCCGAGATCTCGCGCGTGTTCGTGGATGAAGCAAATAAAGAAATGGAAATCGTTGTACCCGACAACCAGCTGAGCCTCGCGATCGGTAAGAAGGGACAGAACGTCCGTCTCGCCGCGAAGATCACCGGTTGGAAGCTCGACATCTTGAGCGAACAGACCGCGGCCGCGAAGACTGCCGAAGCCATCTTCAACCTCATGCTCATCCCTGGCATGACGGACACGATGGCGCAGAACATCTTCCAGAGCGGTTTCGGAAGCTTCCAGTCCGTCGCCGAAGCAGCGGTCGCCGACATCATGGCGATCCCCGGCTACGACTCGCCCGAAAAGGCGGAGAAGCTCATCACCGACGCGAAGGCATTGGTTGAGAAATATCAAAAAGAAGGCATTCCTGTTCCGACGGCGCCTGTGAAGGCTCCGGCCGAGAAAGTGGTCTCTGGCGGCAGTGCGAAATCGCAAGCCGACGAGCGTCTGCGTGCTGAGCTCGCGGCACTCGCCAACAAGTCGAGCCAATCCGAGGATGCTCAGACTGAGGAGAAATGAATACTGTGAGTCAACCGAAGGTATTTGAATTCGCAAAAGAGATCGGCATGGAGACGCTGGCTCTCATGGATAAAATCCGTGAGTGGAAGCTCCCCGTGCGCAGCCACATGGCTGAGCTCGATGCCGACATGCTCGAGCAGATCAAAACGCGACTGCACGACGAGACCAACAAATCCGCCGAGCCTGCCGCGAAGAAAAAAGTCGCGAAGAAGGCCCCCGCCGCCAAGGCAAAGGCTTCGAGCGACGCGGGGACGGTGATCGCGAAACCGGCGAACAAAAAAGTCGCCGTGAAGAAAACCGCGACTGCCGCTGTGGCCGAGCCAGCCGCGCCCGCGAAAAGATCCGCGGTCGTCGTCAAGAAGGCGCCGGCGAAAGTCGTCGTCCGTCGCAAGAGCGATGAGGAAGAGGCGCAAGCCGCCGCCGCCGCTGAAGCCGCGGCTGCTGCCGCCGCCGCTCCCGAGATCGAAGTCGATCACGATGAGCCGGCACACGAAGAGCCCGCGGCTCGTTCCGCGCCGGCTCCGGTCGCTGCAGCCCCCGAGCCCGTCGCCGAAGCGCCGGCTCCCGTGGTTGCCGCGCCTGAAGCGCCGGCTCCGAAGGCTGCGGCACCGAAGGTCGAGGCTCAGCAGCCGGAACCCCAGGCTCCCGCGCCCGTTGCCGCTGCTGCCCCAGCTCCCGCGGCACCTCAGGCCGCTGCCCCTGCTGACGTACAAAACGCGCCTCCTTCACCGAGCCGCAAGAGAGAAGTCGTTATGACAAGCCAAGGGCCGATCAGCGGCGTGAAGTCGGAAGCGCCTCGCCGAAACATCGTCGGCCGCATGGATCTTTCGCGTGTTCAACCTCCGCCGAGCGCGCGCCCGATGGGTGGCCCAGGCGGTGGACCGGGCGGACCCGGTGGCCCCGGCCCTCGCGGCATGGGCCCACGTCCTCTGCGCACGGGCTTCGTCGCTTCGGCGCCGGTGGAAGTGCCGACCGAGGATTCGGATCGCAAACGGTTTGACGATAAGAAGTTCCGCGCGAAGGCTCCCGGTGCGGGTCCCGGTGGCGGCCCCGGCGCCGGCACGCGTGAAAAGGGCGAAGAGGAAGTTAAAGAATTCTCGGCTACGGAATTCCGTACGCGCGAGATGGTCTTCCAACCTAAGAAAAAGAAAACTGGCTTAAATCGCCAAAACCTCCAAACGCAGATCACGACGCCGAAGGCGTCGAAGCGGGTCGTTCGGGTCGACAAGACCATGAAGCTCTCGGATCTCGCGAACGAGATGGGCGTTAAAGCGGGTCAACTGACGAAAGCCCTCATGCAAAATGGCGTGATGGCGACCATGAACACGGAACTCGATTTCGACACGATCGCCTTGATCGTGCCGGACTTCGGTTTCGATGCCGTCAACGTTCACAAGACGGTCGACGAGATGCTCGATTCAACCGCGTTCGGCGATTTGTCGGCCGAGCAGGTGACTCGTCCTCCCGTTGTGACCATCATGGGTCACGTCGA
>SXSP01000087.1 GCA_005792225.1 Bdellovibrionales bacterium
CAAAGGTTTGTTTTACCGGATTTGCAGAACTTGCATTCGCGGCACTCGGGAGTATAGAGCGGAATCACGTGGTCGCCCTTTTTTAGGGACGTCACGCCTTCGCCGACTTCTTCGACAATGCCGCCACCCTCGTGTCCCAAGATCGTAGGAAAAATGCCTTCAGGATCTACTCCCGAGAGCGTGTAAGCATCCGTGTGGCAAACGCCGGTGGCTACCATTTTAACGAGGACTTCGCCCTTCTTCGGGCCTTCGAGATCGACCTCTTCAATTTTAAGTGGTTGTTTCGGGCCCCAAGCGACGGCGGCTTTGATCTTTCTCGTTCTCATCGGTGATCTCCTCTATGACCGGTCTTCGCTCATAAAGGAATCTTTGTCAAAAGGCCCGGTGCCACCGAGCACACGGGAGACGTGCGCAAAATTGCGGACCGGGCCACTGAGCTGCATTCGCCAAGCGCGACCGCTCTTGGAATACGGACGCTCTTAACGGAACAGCCGTTGGCCTTGATTTTGTTCGGGCTTCTCCTGTTTGGGCTGCTCTTTCTTGGTTTCGTTCTGCGAAGGTTGGTTTTGTCCCTGCTCCTGCTTGGGTTTCTCTTCCCCGCCGGCGAAGCTAACGGAGCTGATGCTGAGGGCGAACGGAATGGCGAGAAGTGCGAGTGTTGTGGATTTCATTTGTTCTCCTAGGCCCAGATGGGCGTGCAGTGTTGATTTGCCGCGCAGGCGCTGATTCACCTGCGGGCGATTGGAGGCTATTGATTCGCGCGGAGAATTTCTTTTCAAACCTGTGAAAGATTCGTTTCGAAGATGAGCGTCGAATTCGTTCGCCGTTGCGGACAATCGTAGGCTAGGTTTCATGCACAGGCAGTCGTTTCGAATAGGCTCCGTCAAATGTGAAGCTTCGCTGCAAACATCAGTGTTAAAACAGAAACATTCAGTCTTGAAGAGAGCCACGAGCGTAAAGATTTACTTTGTGCTTGCGAGATTGAAACGGAATTCGCCCCACGGTGAAACTCCTGAGGGTGGTACTGATCTTCCACCTAGCCGCCCAGGTTACGACTTCGTAGACTGACTTCACAGACAAAGCGGTACGTTGGTGGAGGTCTCAATGTCTCAAAGTGAATATTTCACGCATTTCATTTCGGAACGAGGGTCATTTCTCGTCATCTCGATCACGGGTTCGCTTCATCAAATGGCACTCAAAGATCTCGCGGATTTCAAAGCCGACGTTCTCACCCGCGTTCGCGAGAAATTTGTTGTCATCAACCTTCTGGGAGTGGATCAAATCTCCGGCGATGCGATATCTTGGCTCGCGCAACTTCAGCTCGACATCCGGAACGAGAGTCACGCCATGCGCATTTGTCTCAGTGAGAGTTCCCTCAAAACAAAACTGATGAACATGGGTCTCATTCGCCATTCCGAGTGGGCTGAGTCGATTGAGAAGGCACTCACATCCATTCCGCCGATGCGAAAGGACGAGAAGGCCGCCGTCTCTTAGTCGAGTGTTTCTTTAATTTATCTGCAAAGATCCTGTTTCGGTGGACTCGCGCGCGAGAGTTGCCAAATCTTGAATCTCCTCGAAGGGAGGTTCAAATGAAAAATGTTTTCTTGGCAATCGGTCTGACAATGAGTTTCGTCATGCCCGTCAAGGCTTCGGCTACGGATGATGCAACGAAAGTTCGCGCTCTTAAAAAAGAAATCGTCGCTCTTGCGGAGTCATACCGTGGCGAAGATGATCCAAAAGGCGAGCGACAGGATAACCTCAACAAGAAGATTTCCAAACTCCTGAAGGTCGCGCCGCAAACGCCCTCCTCGGAGCGCACTCGGAGAATCGCGGGCGCGTGGGAACAAGTCTGGGGACCCTATAATTACGAAAACCAAGGTCCGCTTAAGACAGACCCGTCCTACATTTATCAGATCGTGGATGAATCCGGTTTCTACTACAACATCACCCGCAGTGAATTCGACGGTCAAAAAATCACTGCCTTTTTGCGCGGAGAATTTGATCCCGAGGGCGATCGTCTCCGGATTCGCTTTACGAGCAACATTTTTTACGTGAATGGATGGTTGCCGAAGGGCACTTCATTAACTGAGCTTGCACGTTTGGTTGAAGGCGGAATTTTGAACGGTCCGGAAGTTCCTTCGGGGGGACAAGGTCCGAAGGGGAAGCGCGGATTCCTGCGCGAGGTGTTTGTCGATGATGAGATTCGCATCACTTACGGGTCCGAAGAAAACGACGCTCCAGGAACTGGGAACCTCTACGTCCTTAAACGCGTGAAGGCGACGAAGTAACGTCCTAGGTTTCAAATTCGTCTTGTTCAGAACGGGAGAGCGCCGTGATGCGCTCTCCTTGATACGCTTCGACCTCGTAGGAGATCGCTCGGTAAGCCTCGAGATGTCGACCCCGGGTACGAATGAGCGCCAAGAAATATTCGCGTAAATAAGAAAAATAGAATTTAATCCAGCCATCGCGGCGAACTTGCCGAACGTGGATCATCTCGTGTTGGACGACGCTCACGGGAACCTGCTCTCGAGGCTCAACAAAGAGAACAAAAGGGTAGAGGACGATGGCCCTCACGCCGAGGATCTTGGGCACGAAATGAGAGTAACGCACCCGAAGTTTCACCTCACCTCGCGCTTGATTTGAGCTTCTCGGTCAGACGGTTTAAATCTTCGGCTAAATCTTTAAATTGGTCATTCTTACGAAGCCGCAAGGGCTGCTCGTAATTGCCTTCGATCAAACGGTGGATGTGGCGGCGAATGGCCACGGCCGGGCCGAGATATCGGTGGGTGATCGTGATGGCGAGAAAGAGCGTTGAGCAAAGAAAGCTCAACAAAAGGAAAATGTAAGTCGAGATCAACACGGCACCCATGTGCCTTGTTGCCATCGAAGCTTCCTCGGAGTTCCCTGCGAGATCAACGAGCGTGTTGATCAGGTCGTGAAGCTGATACAGAGTTATTCCGAACACGGCCGAAATAAATAAGAAGCCCACGATAAAGATCGTGATGGCCGTACGAAACTGCGCCTTGGGTGCGATCAGAATGTTTTTTAGCTTGCGCCGACTCTTGGTCCAACTCGTCTCGGTGCTCATCAGCTGATCCTCTAAACAATAAGAATTGAAGCGTTCCGCATTCCTAGTGTCTGAAGTTTTCTGAAAATTGTGAACCATTTTGTGACGTCATTCTGGCCGACGGTGGTCATGTTTCAAATTGGGATTGAACCTACGCGAGGTGACTATCACGGATTCGACACCGCTCATCAGATCGACATGGTTAAACCGTGGGACCCTGTTTCGCCGCCTCACCTAAGCCCGCGATTCGTCGCTATAAATGGTAAGAGAGTCGAGCTCTTCGACAGGTGGAGATCTCGGCCTCGACCTTGCAGATCTATCCGATTGAATCCAGGGGGTTCTGTATGCGTCTCGATCGCAGTCATCTCTTAAAGCTCTTAAGCACGTCGATCCGGGTTTCCCGGTCGTTGGTAGCCCAAGGGCGCATGATGATCGCTGACCCGGTCCAGAGAAGAAAGCTCAATTACCGACTGCTCGTCGCGACGGCTTGCATGTACGTTGGTATTTTCTGGATCGCGCTCCGTCCGCCGGCGGTAAAGCCTGCGGCAGTGAAGTCGGTTGCTCAAGCCCAACGCTCTGCTCCCGCGATCAGCGCTCAAGAGTCGAAGCCTGTTGAGGCGCCCGCGGCAGCGCCCGCCGTCGCACCAGCGGCGCCTCCGGCTGAAAACGTTGCGGCGGCTCCCGTGGCCGCTGAGCCCACGGTCGAAAGCAAGCCGGCGGCTAAAGGCTCAATGCCCAACGGGCGCAAACTTCGCCAGGCGCGCCTCGATTATATCAATGACGATCTCGGACTCGATGTGGTGAAGGCTGCCGACGAAACCTTGGCAGAGGAAAAGGAAATGCGCCGGGGCTTGTCTCCGTCGCTCCTAAAATCGGTCGGCATCTCGAAAAAGCAATATCTGATGATCAAAATGCGTGAACAGAGACTCGCCGAAAAGCTTAAAGACGCCGATCAAAAAGGCGCTTCTCGTCTGCGTCGGGTGCTCGTGAACGACCACACCGATTGGATGAAAGAATATCTTGGTCCGAACCGCTACGAGCGCTTCATGGAGCTCTCGTCGAACAACGGGTAAGTCTCAAGAGGTAAATCTCTAGCCTTCTACCGTGTCGGCGCCGCTCGGGATGTCAATTTTGCGGAAGCTTTCATTCGCCTCGTCGTACTCGAACATCTCGCCTTGCTCGAGATCGAAGTACGTTCCCAAAAGCGTTAGGTTGCGTTCGCGAATGGCATCCGTGACGAATGGGAACGTCTTCAAGTTTTGAAGTGAAACGAGGATCGATTCCATCTCGCACTCACGGCAGAGAGTCTCGAAGTCAGCGCCTTGGTGCTTCGCCATGACTCGCGAGCGCGCGTCTTTTGCGATTTCCATCCACTTTCCAACGAAGCTTCCCTCGGCTTTTTGTTTACCTTCGACGAGCGCGCGAACGCCCCCGCATTGGCGGTGACCCATGACAACGATGTTTTCCACCTTGAGATTCACAACCGCGAACTCAATTGCCGAGCTCACACCGTGAAAACGTCCCGTTGTTTCGTAAGGCGGCACGAGATTGGCGACGTTTCTTACGACAAAGAGTTCGCCGGGCGAAGCCGACGTGATGATCGCGGGATCAACCCGCGAATCACTGCAGGCAATAATCAAAGTCTTGGGCGCCTGACCCGAAGAGAGGACGCGTTGGTAGACGGTGCCCTCTTGAAGAAAATAGCGTTCACGAAAGCGGCGGAAGCCAGCGAGAAGTCGGAGGAGTTCTTTAGAAATCATGCCTCAGTCCATTAGCGCAGATGGGGCTTTGTGTCAACGGACGGGTGGTTTACGAGATTCACATAAATGGCATTTATCGCGCACGTTTTTTCACGGAATGGAAAAGACGGGTGCGCCCGTCTCCGCTTAACTCTGGTGAAATGAAGAGAATTCTCGTGGTCGACGACGATCCAAGTTCTATCGAGCTCCTGATCCGCTTCTTAAAACCTTGGAAGTGCGAAGTCGAAGTCGCGTTCTCCGGAGGCGAGGCGGTCGAAAAGCTTCAGGGCGGGAATTTTCCTTATCACCTCGTGATCTCTGATATCCGCATGCCGCACGGAACGGGGATTGATCTCCTCCGTGAAATTCAGATTTTGCGGAAACGGCCCGGCGAAAAAGCGATGCCGGTGATCTTGATGTCGGCTCTAGGGAAAGTTGCGCAGGAGCAGGCCAAGGCGCTCGGCGCGGAGTTTTTGGAGAAGCCGATTACGCGCGAATCGCTCTCAACCGTGCTCGCCCGAGTCGGTGAGCCGTTGGGCACGGCACTTCGAGACGCGTAAACTGGCCCCTTTGATTGTTGTTGGAAACAGCTTCGGCTTTGGTAGCGCAGGGTCGTATTTAAAGTCGGAGCCCGAGTCGTCCGCCCGTTCCGAACGGCGGTAAAAGCGCGCGCCCGGATCAACAACACTCAAGTGGGCCAGTTCGATCACTTAACCAGAATTTTTCCGCTATCCATCATATTCATCCCGCAACCGAACTTAATTTCGCCCTTCTCGAGTTTGCCGAGATCAAGGCTTACGGTCTTATTAACGGGGAGGTCGACTTTGATCTTCTTCGAAGGGACTTGGATCTGTGCCCAGCATGTGTCTTCGGTTTTGCGAGTCACGTTCAAGGTCACGGGGATGCCGGGTTTCACGTCGATCTGCTTGGGCGTAAAACCGGTCTCCAGAGCCTGTACTTCGACGACTTGTTTTTCCGCCGCTCCGGCAGACGCGCCGAATGCAGAAACTGAGAGGGCGAGGCCATAAACGAGAAATGATGATTTCATGCGTTCTCCGTCTGGATGAAGGCCCAGAAGGGCCGTGCTAGAATTTGTAACTTCATATACTACAGGGCAAGATGTAACCAATAGCAACGTGAATTTCCCCTACGTGGAAGTGCGACAGCGTGACAGCCGAAAGCTACTTCAGTCTCATCAGATCCTTTGATCTCTTTAAAAATTGTTCGGATGAATTTGTTCGCTCCTTCGCCTCGGCCGTGGCGATGCGCCAGGCTCCGGCCGGCACCGCCATTCTCACTCAGGGGCAGAACAACACGGAGCTCTTCATTCTATGCTCGGGCAAAGTCGTCGTCCTCGTCGACGAAGAGCCCGTGGCAGTCTTAGAAAAGCCGGGGGACCCCATCGGCGAGATCAGCGTCCTTCTCGCTCGTGGTGCCACGGCTACCGTTGTACCGCAGACTGACGTGCAGTACCTTTCGATCGACGTAAAAGATCTCGAGGTCTTCATCGCGCGCGCGCCCGGAGATTTCGGGTACCAACTCTTCCGCGCGTTCACGAATGTACTTTCCGAAAAGATCGTTCGCACGAACGATAAAGCCCGGCGTTTTGAACTCGCCAACCGCACTCTCGATCTCAAGGTCAAAGAGCGGACGGCGGATCTTCAGAAAAAGACCGACGAACTCGAGACGAGAAACGGGGAGCTGATCGCGAGTCATCGCAAGCTTGAGGAACTCTACTCGACCAAAGAAGTGACTTTCAAAAAGCTGATTGATCTGCAGTCCCATTATCTTGAGCCACTGCTCGAGACCGTCAAGGAGCTTGAAGTTCAGGTCGCGCCCGCGGAAGCCGTCAAGATCGGCCGAGCGAAATCGCAGATTCAAGGGTCCATCGATATGCTCCGCCCGGTGAGTGCCCTCTACTCGACCGAGCAGGCGATGCGGAGTCGCCGAGTCCTTCTCGTCGAAAAGGATCGCAAGCAACAAGTTCTCGCGAAAATGGCGCTCGGTGGAACTGGTGTTCGGCTTGATGTCGCTTCGACGATCGAGGAAGGCGCAGAGCTCCTCAAGGGCGGTGGCCAGTTCGATCTCGCATTCGTCAGTTCGGAGCTCGCTGAACTCATTCCGCAGATCAAATCGATTTCTCCAGGTACGAAACTCGTGTTCATGGCATCGAGTAACGTGCCGGCGGAGTTGCCGGTCCTGAAACAACACGCGAAAGACATTTCGAACATCGTCTCGCGGCACCCCGAAGATCGCACCTTCACCGTAAAGAACGTTGCCACCACCGTCGGTAAACTCGTCTCGCAAGATTTCTTCGGGCTCGAGAAGTACATGATCTGGGGCGTGGAAGTGCAATCGAAAGTCGTGACGAGCTCGGCGCAAAGGCCGGAGCTCATCGAAGGTATGCAGGACTACTTCAAGAACCTCGGCATGCGGTCGGTGATCTTTGATCGTGCGGCGGCGGTCGCCGAAGAAATTTTGATGAACGCGATCTACGACGCGCCCGTGGATAAGTCGGGAAAGCCGCTCTACAACCAGCTCGATCGCAAACAGGTCGTGAACCTGCAAAAGAATGAGTACGGGGAATTTCGTTATGCATGCGACGGCATGCTCGCGGCCATCTCGGTTGCCGACCCCTTCGGCGCGTTCCCGATGCAGACTCTGATCAAGTATCTTGAGCGCAACTACAGCGGCTCCGTCGAGACCCACGAAGAGGGTAAGGGCGGCGCCGGGCGCGGACTTCACCAAATCATCGAGAGTTCGGATCTCGTGGTCTTCAACGTTCGACGAAACATTCGAACCGAAGTCATCGCCCTCTTCAATCTTGACCCCAAAGCCGTCGTCGAAGGTGCAAAACCCTCCTTCCACTTCTTCCTCGAGTAATCGTCTCATTTTGAGACGAAGGCAAAAAGCCGTCTCTAGCTGGAACGACCTTTGCCCTGACTCAAGGCATGGGTCTTCGGTTGCTCAATCAGGTTCTCCTTGCTGTCTGGTTCTTTTGCGCATGCGTTCCGCAAATTGCGGCCGCATCGGTGAGCTCGCGCGAGAAGGCCTTCGCCGTCTTTGTCATCTCCTACGACGCTCGTGGAGAAGTGAGAGGTGGTGTGGCGGGCACGGCCTTCTTCGTCTCGTCAACGAAGGCGTTGACGGCCTACCACGTGCTTCAGGAGGCGAGCTTCACCCCGAGGCCGGGTCATCACCGCGCCCGCGTGTGGCTCGTTCACGAGCGAACGGCACCGATTGAAATCCGGCCGACCAACGTGAAGTTCGACCCGGAAAATGATCTTACGGCGGTGGAGCTCGAAGCGCCGAGGGCGGTCGATGCAAAATACGTTTTTGAAAGGGGAGGGGCCGTACCCTTCTCAAAAGTCGAAACGCAAGGCTTTCTCGTAAATTCTGCGGGGCCCGTTCTCGCTCGCGTGGGAGCAGAAATTGAGATCCTCTCGGTTCCACGTCTCGAGAGAGTTCATCTCACCGGAGAAATCGTCAGGCAAGCGCGCGTTGACCTGCGGGCTGCCGATGTCACCTTGAAGGCGACACCGTGTTTTCAGGTGAGCTATGAACCCGTGCGCGGAATTTCGGGAGGTCCGCTTTTAATCAATGGAAAAGTCATCGGTGTTAATTCCTTCGGAGATCCTGATTCCCGGGCTCGAACCTGGGCCGTAGCGATTCAATCGTTCTAAAAGGTCCAGTTTCGGCTGCCGTTGTCTCGCTTTTTCGTGAACCCATCCAGACAATGGTAGGTGAAACACTCAGCGAGGAATTGGACGGATGCGGACTTACGTTTTCGCAATGGCCTTGGTTTTTTCTTTTTTTGCAGTTCCAACAGTTCATGCGTTGGAGGAAACAACACAGGAGCAACTCGTCGCCGGAGACGAAGTCGTTCCTCTTACGGACCTCGAACGAACGCTCCTCTCACAATTTCGCGAGCCGCAGCTTGAACACGCCACGAAGCAAAAGATCCTGGAAAATTACACGGCCCTTGATCCGATGGGACTCATTCCTCCCTCACTTCTAGAGACGGCACTTTTGTATTATCACGAGAATTCTCACCTCCTCGAGCGCCACGACTATCTCACCATCGTGAACCTTCGTGCGCCGTCATCTCAAAAGCGCATGTTCATTTTAAATATGAATACAGGCGTCGTTTGGCCTTTGCACGTGGCGCACGGGGCGGGATCGGATCGCGACAATGACGGACTCGCGACAGAATTTAGCAACACGGTGAACTCAAACATGAGTTCGCTCGGCTTTTACCGTACCGCCGAAGCTTATCGGGGTGCCCACGGTCGATCGCTTCGCATGGATGGACTCTCCGAGAGCAACTCCAAAGTACGTGAACGCGCAATCGTCATTCACGGCGCGGACTACGTGAAGGACCGGGAAAGAAAACAAGGGCGCAGCTGGGGCTGTTTTGCGGTTTCAAGAAAAGCGAGAGATCAGGTCGTCAGTATTTTGCAGGAAGGTACAATCATCTATGCGGGGCTCGCGGATTGAGCCCCGTGGACGGGGCGACTTACTTGCAGGCGTAACCGGCTGCTTCGAGTTTCGAGCGAATTTTTTGAGCGACTTTCTCGCAATGTTCGGCACCACTCGCCGAAGTCGCGACGGACGATGTCTTTCCGCCCTTTGTGTAATTCAGATTGCAGCCCGATCCTTTGGCTTCAATCGCGATCACGCGAGAGTCTTGCCCTTGGATGCAAGTTGTTTCCGACGCGGCAACCGCTTTCACTTCGGCCTTTGCCGTTTCAGCCGCGGCTTTTACGTTGGCAGCCGTGCTTGAAGCCGCTTCGGCAACGGGCGCCGCGGCCGGAGCTTCGGATTTTTTTGCGGATGCGCAGCCGACGGTAATCAAAGTGGGAACCAGGACGAAAGCCAAGAGCGTGTTGCGAGTGTTTGTCATGTTTTGGTGATCTCCTCTACGCAAATTCTGCAGCACGCACGCGCGCGCCGCAACTGCACCTCCGGCGAGATCGTGCAAGTTGGGGCCGCCTAAATGTTGCGAACATGAGATGGAAACCTCGCGACGGTCATGTAGCATCAAGACCCATCTACCGAAAACAGAAGGAGTCGGCAGATGGCCAAAATCAGTTTCGAAGTCACACCCGAAGAAGAACGTCGAATCAAAGAGCACGCAAATCGCATCGGCAAGTCGATGGATCAGCTCGTGAGCGAATCCGTGAAAGCCAAGCTCGATCATCACGATCGCTACGAGGCGAAAGACACGACGCCAGGTGGCTGGCCCCTCAAAGAGCCAAACAACACGCCTGAATCAAAGCTCTGAGAGAGCGGGGTATTTAAGATGACACGGATTGCGCCATCTTCGGCGCTTTCCGGTCGTCGGCTCGACTTCGCCTCACCGTGCGCGTGTTCTTCAACAGGCCCGTACTCACGCTCTTCGTGAGAAGCTCTAGCATGTGGTCTTGCGAGATGAAGGGGTGCTTCTTGAGCGCCTTCTTTTTCGCAGGAAGTGCTGCGGAAAGTTTTCTCGTGCTCAGCGGACCGGCTTCGAAGAAGAGTTTTGCCGCATTCAAATCGCGTTGCAGAGGCGCGTAGAGGTAGGGCGGCAGACTCTCCCTCTCAAGGAGGCGCGTCGTGATCAACCTTAGTAGCTCAGCACTCTCTCCACTCAGGAACTTCTGAAGTGGTTCGAGCCACTCGGCCGGAACTTCGCCCTTGTGCACGTACGCGGGTGATGTTCGACAAAGCCGTGCGGGGAGATGGAACCGCTCCCGTTCACAAGTCGCCGCAAAAAAGAGTCGAAGCAACGCCGAGTAGCCCGCCTTTGTTTTTCCGCGATGATTGAAACAACCGAACGTCGAAAACTTCGGGCCGAGATCTTCGTTATGCGACAGGCGGAAGTGGACGGGGACGCGTTCGCCCGTTCTCTTTTCCGCACTGATCCCGCAGAACAAGTAAGTTGTAGGACCAGTTCCAACAATGTTGAACGGCGGCTGGAGAGAGCGAATCAAAGTGGATTCTCGCAAGAGCGCCTTCTCGCCGGAGTCATGAATTTCCCAGCGGATTTCTCGGGCGAGTTCAATCATCTCGAGGATGTGTTCTTGCGCCTGCCCGGGCTTTGCGGCCTGGTAACTGCAAAGCCTTCGGCGAAGACTATCGGCCTTGCCGATGTACAGCGGCTTGCGCTTGGAATCGAGGAAAAAGTAAACCCCAGGATCGGTCGGAATTGCTTTGAAGAACTCTTCACCGAACAAGGAGCGGAGCGGATTTTCGTAGGAGAATGAGATGTTGTTCATCAAGGTCCGAGGAGAGTAGCCGGAAGCTTTTCCGCCTTCAAGACTCACGCCCCACAAACCAAAAATGATTAGGCACTGGGTAACTGTTCTCGCACCTGTCGAGCCGCACGATAACCGGTCGCGATCGCACCGTCGACCGTGCCGCGTGCGGAACCCGTGTTCGTTCCCTCGCCCGCGAAGAAGAGCGTTCCGTCGACGGGACGTTCAAATTCTTTTGAAGTCTCCGCTCCGCCGACCGCGATCCAGCTGTAAGCCCCTCTTGAAAAGGGATCGTTTTGCCAGTCGTGATGGTGGGCGCTCTCGAGCTCTTGGCTAAGTCTTCGTGGGGAGAAATCAAGAATTTCCGCGAGCGTTTCGATTGCAAGGGCCGTTCGCTCGTGCACCGGCAGAGAGTAGGCGTGAATAGCTTTCGGTCCACCCGCCCAAGCCGTCATCAGCGGAGCGCGCACCGGAAGAGACGTCCACCAAGTTGGAAAAGCCGCCGCTGAATCCGCATGAAGCATACCGATGGGCGAATCCGCTTTTCCTTCCCAAAGTCTTCGCCTGAATTTGAAAGTCATTCGAATCGCGGATCCCATTCGCACGGCTTGCAAACTTTTGCGTAAGAGCTCTGGATACGGCGAAAACTCAATCGCATTGTCGCCTTGGGCGGCGAGGACACCTACGGGCAGCGTGATGATCGCGGCTTTCGCTTGATACGTTTCAATCTCGCCAGTGAGAACGTGGCGTGCGGTGATCTCGACTTCGTTCGTCCTCCAGTGGACCTTTGTTACGATTCGATTGAGACGAACCACGGAGTGCGGATCCGGGATTCCCTCATAGAGTCTCTGCGGAATTCGATTATAGCCCTCATAAATTCGGAACGTGCGCGTGTTGTCGATCGCCTGCGCGCTCTCGGGCGTCGCTTGCTCCGCCATCGCCAGACCCTTTTCGCTGAGCTCATCGGTGATCGCCGCGTGGAACCCTTCCGCGAAACTCTTCGTGAGATCCAGGGTCTCCGGATCGAAGTCACCATGCTGGTCATTCAGGAATTCCTTGAACGTTCGATCTTGAACGCGGTTCGCATCCAATCGAGACATGACTTCACCGACTCGGTCCCAGTAATCGCCCGTGTCTTTCAATCCACCTCGAGAGGCTCTCATGAAGTGCGTATCCGACACGTCATAAAGGCCCAAGCCCGCGTTCTCGATGAGCTGCAGGGTTTCCGGGGGCGCGCCGTGAACAAACTCCGCCCCCAGCTCGATCGGCACGCTCAAGGTTGGATCTCGATGGGTGAAGACGCGACCGCCGATTCGATTCCGTGCCTCGAGCACCCTGACCTGAATGCCTCGCTGGGCCAGATCTCTGGCTGCGGCGAGTCCTGAAACACCGGCACCTAAGATCACAACGTCTGATTTTTCCTCGGTCATGACTCCTCCATGTCCTCATAAGAAATTACCATGACAGCCATCGGGCCTCTTCATGATCCCGCCATGGTTTTTGAGTTCACCTGTGAAATTTCGTAAGCTAAAGTGGTCGCCGAATGATGGAAGCACTGACCCAAGACATGCAATGGCGCGTGGCCCGCCCCGCGGATTTCCCCGCGATCATTCGCCTCGTGAACGAAGCCTACAGAGGAGAGACGGGGAGAAAAGGTTGGACCACTGAATCTGACCTCCTCGAAGGACAACGAGTCGGTGCGGAACAACTGCGCGACCTCCTTGAGAAACCGAAAAGCGCCATCCTTCTCGTTTTTCTCTCGTCCATTTCGGATCAGGCGCCAAGACTCGTCGGCTGCGTTCATGTGCAAGCGAAAGAGAATTCGCGCGCTTACCTGGGGATGCTCACGATCGATGTCGCTATCCAAAGTCGCGGGCTCGGAAGTCACTTAATGTATCTTGCGGAAAGCTACGTGCGTTCGTCATTCGACGCGAGAAAAATCGAGATGACCGTCATCGGTCAGCGTCTCGATATCATTCGCTGGTATGAAAAGCGCGGCTACCACCTCACGGGCGAACACCGCACTTTTCCGTACGGAGACGAGCGATTCGGAAAACCGCTGCGTCCCGATCTTTACTTCGAGGTTCTCGAGAAGTCCTTAGTGGACGGTTTCACCGCCGAACTCATTTAAAACGATTCCGGTGATGTAACTCGAATCCGCCTGCGACGCGAGGAAGACATACGCCGGGGCGATCTCCTCGGGTTGCGCGGGGCGACCGTATGGAGTTTGTTTACCGAAGTTCTTCACCTGCTCGGGCGTTGCGCCTTCATCCGACGGATTGAGCGGAGTCCAAACGGGCCCCGGCGCCACCGCATTTACGCGAATGCCTTTATCTACGAGATTCTGCGCGAGACTCCGGGTGAACGCACTAATGGCACCCTTGGTCGCCGAATAATCAAGAAGTTTGGCGCTGCCAAAAATCTCCGTCTCCGACGTCGTCGCGATAATCGCAGAGCCCGGCTTCATGTGCGGAATCGCATGCTTCGTGAGAAGGAAGTACGCCTCGATATTCGTCTTAAATGTGTATTCCCACTCTTCAGGAGTGATATCCGTGATACTTTCCTTGCGCTTCTGATAAGCCGCATTGCTCACCAGGATATCGAGCCCGCCCAAGTCGGCAATCGTGCGCGTAATTACTTCTTCGCAGAAGCCCGTCTTTGAGAGATCGCCCGCGATCAGGATGCACTTTCGACCCGCACCTTCAACCGCACGCTTTGTCTCCTCAGCATCCTCTTGCTCCTCAGGAAGAAAAGTAATCGCGACATCCGCACCTTCACGCGCGTAGAGGAGTGCCACCGCACGCCCAATCCCCGAATCTCCGCCAGTGACGAGCGCCTTCTTTCCGATGAGTTTACCAGCCGCCTTGTACTCCGGAGCCTCAAAGTGCGGCTTCGGATCCAGATCCTTCTCGAGTCCCGGCGACTTTTGTTGTTCAGCAGGGAAGGGAGGTTGAGGTTGCGCATTCTTCGCGGCCTTCCCCTCCATTTTCCGATCGCCTTTGCCTTGGGCGGCGTTCGCCAACTGCGCAGCCGCATCCGTTGCGAGTTCCGCAACCGATTTCACGGCCTGCTTCATTCCGCCTTCTTGTTTTTTGTCGGCGAGTTTCTCCGCGATCTTCGACGCGACTTTCGGAGCCGCCTTCAACAAGTTTTTCGCCTGCGTTTTTCGAGCGTCAGCCTTCTTCGCATCGCGCTTCTTCACGTTGAACTGAGGCTGCGCTTTCTTCTTATTGTTTTTCTGATCAGCCTTCGCGGCCGCTTTTTGAACGGGAGGCTTTTTAGCCCCCTTCGACTTCCTAGAAATCTCCCGAGCCTGTGCCATTCGACACCTCCATCCGGCGTAGCATGCGCCACTCCGTAAGAGGCGACTAGACGCAGAGGCGCCACTGCGCCGAGACTTAGGCCCGAGTTAAACGTGACGTAAATGCGCCTTGTATGAGTTGTTACTTTTTCGTCCGAGATTCAACACGTTTTGGAGCTTCCTTCTCCACAATAAATCTCCGCACCAGCTCCGCCGTCGACGGTCCCCGTGGCTCACTAAACGAAAAAAGATGACCGCCACTCCACGCATGTCCAAGACCGTCGACCAAGACCCGGCAAACGCGCGACGGCTTCCCGTAACAAGCCGTGATTGAGGAGAGTTCTCCCGGGTAGATCAAATGCCAACTTGCAAGGTTTGCCTGCTTTCGTTCCTCCGGCGAAGCGAACTGCTCCGCAAGTAAAGACGCATGCCCCGGATTCACCGTGCGATCCTTCGTTCCCGCCACGATCAAAACCGGGCCCTTAAACTCATTCGGCTGGCAACTCTCCTGAGCCAGTTTTTTCTTGGACGGTTTCTCACCCATCGCGACCTGCGCCGACTTCTCGTCACTGGCGACACCAAATGCCGGAGATGCCACCAACGCTCCGCCCGCAAACTCCTTCGGATGACATGCAAGTAACGCCGCCGCCGTCGCGCCACCCGAAGACAGCCCCGCGACATAAACTCCCGCCGGATCAATCGGATGTTCTTTTTTTACCTCATCCACCATATTTAGAATCGTCTTCAGCTCTCCGCCTTGGTGCTTGCGATTCGCCGGATCAAACCACATCCAACAATTCATCGGATGCCGCCCCTTCGCCTGATCAGGGTACAAGACAAAGAACCCTGCCCGGTCCGCCTCCTCATTCATCTTCGTCAACTGCGCCATCGCATCCGCGGTCTGCAAGCAACCATGAAGCACGACCACCAACGGTCTCTTCGACGCCGGATCCTTCTGCGCAATCTGCGGAACATAAAGCCTGTACGGCGGCGCACCATCATGAACCTGCGCCGACGGATACGCCGGCGCCA
>SXSP01000088.1 GCA_005792225.1 Bdellovibrionales bacterium
AAGAATGAGCGTGGCACTTAAGAGAAGGCCCGGCACCGCCGCCAACCAAAACTGATCTTTCTCGAACTTCTCGCGTCGAATAATAAAAAGAAAACACGACCCGACGGAGGCCGCTAGAAAAAAGCGCCAACCCGTCACGGCCAGCGGACCCATCGCGCGCAGAGCCCATGCGGCAGCGATAAATCCAAAACCCCAAAACGTGCTCGCGAACGTGAGTTCAAGCATCGCGCTAGTTCGTTTGTCGAGCGCCATTTTGGGTGTCCTCCGGAGCCTCGTTTTTGATCGAATTCGGATTGTGTACGAGTCTCTAAAAGAGTTCAAGAAACATGGTTTGGTTCCATCAAACCGCGGACATTAAGTGCCTCGAAAACCCTGCAATTTTTCGATTCGAACTCATGTTTTCAGTGTCGATCCCGGTGAGGGGAAAGAGCCTATCCTCGAGCTGTTTTTGCTCGAAATATCGGAGACGGTTGGAGGATGGGTTCTGACTCGATGTCAGAGGCCGAGAGCCCTTGAAGTAGCTTCCTGCTAAACAAGGGTCACGCGTCTTTCAACTCGAAACTCGGGGGAGATAAAATCAACATCAAGGCCGCAAGGCCAAGGAAGGTTACATATGCTGAGAACATATCGTACTCCCAGAGGAACCGAGCTTCCGCTCTTGAACCTCCGAGGACGTGAGTATCTCGAAGTGAAGTACCGTCTGGTGTGGTTCCGCGAGGAACACCCGGATTGGGCCATTGAGACCGAGCTTCTTTCGGTCACCGACCAAAGTGCTTACGCACGCGCGACGATTCGGGACGAGCAAGGACGCGTGATCGCGACGTCGCACAAGTTCGAAAGCCGCAAGGGCTTCCCGGACTTCATCGAGAAGGCGGAAACCGGTGCGATCGGGCGTGCGCTCGCGCTCATCGGGTACGGAACGCAGTTCTGTGCCGACGAACTCGATGAAGGCGATCGCATCGTGGATGCGCCCGTGAACAATCGTCCGCGCAGCACGAGCGAAGCACCGAAGTTCGGCGCCGGAGCGCTTCCGGTGGACCCGATGGCGGGAAATCCCGACAACGATGAGCCGAGCCGTCGAACTGCGCCGCTGAAGAAGGCGGAGCCGGTCGAAAAGCCGATCGAGCAGAACGCAAAGGATCCCGGTGATTACCGCGTGACGTTCGGGAAGAAGTACAAAGGCTTGAAGCTGCGGGATATTCCGCGCAACGAGCTTGAAGGGTACTTGGAGTGGCTTGAGGAAAACGCGGCGAAAAAGGGACTTCCGCTTTCAGAAGAAGCGCGGTTCTTAAAGGTCGCGGCGGGTCGCTTCCTCCAAGGTGCGGGCCAAGAAGACGTCAGTGCAAAACACTGAATCCCGATTGGAAAAGCTCACCGGCACCGTTGAGAGGATCGTGTTTCACAATCCCGACAGCGGCTGGTGTGTCCTTAAGGTTCGAGCCAAAGGCCGGCGCCGTCTCCTGACGGTCGTCGGCCATAGTCTTTTCATCGTTCCCGGTGAAACAATCGAAGCCGAAGGCGAGTGGACGGAGCATTCCGAACACGGCGAGCGGCTCGTCACCCAATCATTGAAGACAATGCTCCCTCGGCAAGCGCACGCGGCCGAGAAATATTTAAGTTCCGGTCTCGTCAAAGGTATCGGCCCCGAGTTCGCGCGCAGACTCGTCGAAAAGTACGGAGCCGAAGTTTTTGACGTCATCGAAACTCGTCCCGATCTCCTTCTCGCCGTTGAAGGTATCGGGCCCTCGAGAGCGAGAAGCATTCGCGAATCGTGGCACGAGCAGAAAGCCATGCGGGAGTTGATGAACTTTTTGGGTTCACACGGGATCAGCGCCACCAAAGCACCGCGTATCTTTCGCGTCTTCGGCGCGGATGCCGTACGCATCATCCAGCAAAATCCGTATCGTTTGGCTCGCGAAGTTTCGGGCATCGGTTTTAAAACGGCCGACCTCATCGCCAGACACTCCGGCGCGGAGCTAGACCGCGAAGAACGCTTCGCTTCGGCCCTCCACGATCGTTTGCAGAGGGCAATCGCGCGCGGGCACTGCGCCTATCCCGAAGACCTTCTCCTCCACGAAGCCTGTCGCGAACTCGAAGGCGAAATCGAGGATATCGAGAGCGCCCTGATGTCGGAGATCGAATCGGGGAGACTCACCGAAGAAGAAATTGGTCCTGATGAACGCCTTTGCGTCGCACCCGCCGGGTTAGCCGCCGCCGAGCGGAGACTCGCGGATGAACTCGTGACGCTCGGTCGTGGGCGACCACCCTGGGGGCCGCCGATTTTTCTTGATGCCCCTCCGTCGCCCGGCGCGCATGAGTCAAAACAAATTCGATTGAGTCTGAAGCAGAGGGAAGCTCTACGAGTTATTCTGTCGAGTAAGGTGAGCGTCCTCACCGGCGGCCCGGGTACGGGCAAAACAACTCTGATTCAATCCGTCTGGCGCGAGTTGAATTCTCGACACTGGACGGTCGCGTGCTGCGCGCCGACGGGTCGAGCGTCACAGCGCCTCACGGAAGCGACGGGCGTTGAGGCACAAACCATTCACCGACTCCTCGGTTGGGCCGAGAACGGTTTTATTCACGACGCAGGCAATCCACTGCGAGTCGATCTTTTAATCGTCGATGAAGCGTCCATGGTGGGCTTAGAGTTGATGGAAGCCCTCGTTCAGGCTGTGCCGCGAAACGCGGCCCTGCTGCTCGTGGGAGACGCGGATCAGCTTCCGAGCGTTCAAGCGGGCCGAGTGCTCGAGAGCATTCTTGAGTCGGGCGTGATCCCGCACGCTCACCTGCTGGAAGTTTTCCGTCAAGAGGGCGGGGGAGAGAGTTTGATCATCCGTGCGGCTCACGATGTTCTCGAAGGTCGGATGCCGAACTTGATCACGCAAAGACCGGAACAAAGTTTTCATTTCGTTGAAGCTCGCGGCGCCGAAGATGCCGCAGAAAAAATCGTACGGCTCGTTCACGATCGTATCCCGAATCGTTTTAAGTTGAATCCATTGGACGACGTGCAAGTGATCTGTCCGATGAATAAGGGCTTGATCGGCGCGAGAGTGGTGAACCGTCGCCTCCAGGAAGCATTGAATCCTTCTCCCAGCGATCGGATTGATCGTTACGGAACTTCTCTCGCCGTCGGTGACAAAGTCATTGTCACGGCCAACGATTACGACAAAGAAATCTTTAACGGTGATATCGGTCGCGTTCTGCAAATTGAGCGCGATCGCTCAAGTCTCAGAATCGATTTCGGTGGAAGGCGGGTGGATTTTGACTTCTCGGAACTCGACATCCTCTCGCTCGCGTTCGCGATTACGATCCACAAGTCGCAAGGTTCTGAATACGAGGCGGTCATCATCCCGGTCCTCGAAGAAAGCACCGTCATGCTCAACCGAAATCTTCTTTATACCGCGATCACTCGGGGACGCCGTCTCGTGGTTCTCGTCGGAACCAAACGAGCTCTTCATCTGAGCTTAAGAGCAAACTCGGGCCTCAATTTCGAGAAGCGCTGGAGCGCCCTGGCGAAGCGATTGGTCGAGGCGCGTTCGCGCGGATTCGATCGACCTACTTTTTCTTTTGATTCGGCGCCGGAGGCTCGATGAATTTGGGTTGGCCCTCAAATCGATAAAACTTTTCGCCGTTAAAATCCCATCCTAAGCGTCTTCGCCAAATTTCCGCTAAGTAGACCGCCCCTTCGGAGAGACGGTCGAGAATCACGCTCCTCTGAGCGTCGAGGGCTTTCTTGCGATCCGAGCGGCCCGTTTTTTGATCGGCGGCGAGCACCGGCTTTAAGGCTTCGCCCGACGCGCGCGATAGACTTTCGAGGAGCTCAAGGAGTGTCTTCTCCTTGAGTGTGGCTTTCGCCCATTTTTCCCTGGCGAGTTTGCGGATATCGGCTTCGAGCGTTGAAGGTGCCTCACCGAAAAGTTCATCGACGAGAGCGTCCTCGAAGAACGAATGAATTCCTTTTTGCGACGTCAGTTGGCCATCGAAGTTTTCGGTGACGTGGAGAGGTTGCGCGAGATCGGCTACGTAGTGGCCGATGGCGCCGGCGGTGACGAGCCAATCCGCTTGTAACTCGTGACGCTTGTCCTTTTTTAGACCGTCACCTCTTAGCTTCTGCGTGAGGCCTTCAAGTCTGTGATCCAGCTCCCGTATCCGCCACCAGGCTCGGCCCGCTTCGTTTTTGATTTTCGGAAACGCCTCGTTAAATGCGTTTCGGTCGAGTTCGAAGGGCTTCTCGCGTGGGGTGTCCTTCATTTCTCTCTCGAAGATTTCCAGATCCATGAAGTGATTGAACCACTCGACCTTGTACGTTTTTGGCTTTTTCCAAACGAGGTCGGGTACGTTGCAGTAGTAGGCGAGATCGTATGACGATCCTCTCATGAATTCCGATTTCGGCTCGGGACTGACGAGAAGCGAGGCCGCTTCGCAAACGACGGCGTGCCCGCGCTTTCCCCACGCGAAGGACGTGCAGGGCAGAGCAAGGGCGGGGATCAAAGTGAGGATCCAGAGTTTCATGCCGTTTTTCCTAACTTTCGCTTCAGAGCTTCGAACGTGAGGAGAACCGCGGGTTGATCGGCAGCTAATCCATCCATCGTCTCGAAGAGCGCTTCGCAGATCGTCTCGTAAGATACATCACGGTATCCCGCATCTGAGAGGAGAGCGCTCACGTACCGAATCGCACGATCAATCAATTTGTTGTTCGTTGCCCGAACGTAGAGCATGAGGTTTCCCGAAAAGCGCCCTAAGCGGCCCATCACTAAAGTCGATGAAAAATTCAGGGCGCACTTTAAAAGGAGATGCTCCTCGAGTAAGCATTCGGGCCTCCGAAAAGCCGCCACGTGAGATCCCAGTCGAAGAGCCATCGTGTTCGCGATCCGACGAATTTCGTAGACGTGAACTTTGCCGTTGGCGGAGAGCTTTCGCCTGCGATCCATCGCGCGAGAACTGAAATCAAAGGAGAGAAGACTCTCGGTTCCGAAATTCTCGCAAAACCCAACCCAATCGAGGGGAC
The DNA here is from genome assembly GCA_005792225.1 of Bdellovibrionales bacterium. Lineage (GTDB taxonomy): Bacteria > Bdellovibrionota > Bdellovibrionia > Bdellovibrionales > JAMPXM01 > SXSP01. Next base: position 5,009 of record SXSP01000088.1, read on the forward strand.
GGGGCGCGCGACCAAGAACGTGGGTCCACGCTTCGCTTGAATTTTTCGCGAGAGGCACTGAGAGGTACGTCCAACACGGAATGGGCGCCGTTTCGCGATCGCTTTCAAACGGGAGGAGGCTAAACGTCGGCGTTCTCTCGGTCGTATCCGTGACGACCGTAATTCCGTAATCATCCGTCTCGTGAACGCAGAGATCACCTGCAGAGTAAATTTCGGACTCGCGTTCGATGAGAGCTTTGAGCGAGGTGAAATCGACCGAGGTCAGAGTGGTTAAAAAACTCTCCACGCGCGAGTTGGCCGGAGTCGAGTCTAAATATCCGAACAGGGCGCTGCCGGCGCCGTCACCGCGCAGGGTCGCGCAGTTCACTTCGACGAAGCGCCCGCGCAGGTCGTGGCGCTGCTTCTTCAGCTCGAACAGATTGCGCGCCAGCATGCTCTTGCCCGCACCGGTCGGCCCCATC
>SXSP01000089.1 GCA_005792225.1 Bdellovibrionales bacterium
ACCTCGATCAGGGAAGTGAAATCTGAAAAGCACCGACCGCGAACTGACCAAACTCACCCAATCCGAACTCTTCCTGCTCATGCTCCTCGCGATGGTGCAGTTCACGCACATCATGGACTTCATGATCATGATGCCTCTCGGCCCACAGCTGATGCGACTCTTCGAAATCACCCCGAGGCAATTCGGCTTCCTCGTTTCCGCCTACACTTTCACCGCGGGAATCAGCGGCTTCGCCGGCGCCTTCTTCGTTGACCGCTTCGATCGCAAAAGTGTTCTCCTCGTCGCCTACATGGGCTTCACCCTCGGGACACTCGCTTGCGCTCTCGCACCCAACTACGAATTCCTGATGGCCGCGCGCTCCCTCGCGGGAGCCTTCGGCGGAGTCCTCGGCGCCATGATCCTCTCCGCCGTCGGCGACGCCATCTCCCACGAAAAACGCGGCCGCGCGATGGGCATCGTGATGGCCTCCTTCTCTCTCGCATCCGTGTTCGGCGTCCCGTTCGGCCTCTACCTTGCGAACCTCTTCTCGTGGCACGCACCCTTCGTCTTCGTCGGCGCCGCAGCAGCGGTGAACACGCTCCTCCTCCTCTTTTACATGCCCTCGATGGGCGCACATAAAGTCAATGGCCGCGAGTTCCCGAGCCCCATCGCGATCCTCCAAACCATCGCGACCGACAAAAACCAGATCACCGCCCTCGGCCTCACGATTTTCCTGACCTTCAGCCAATTCCTGCTGATCCCGTTCCTGAGCCCGTCCATGGTGGCAAACGTCGGCTTCCTCGAATCCGATCTCCCTTACATTTACTTCGTCGGTGGTGGCCTCACGATCTTCACATCACCCCTCGTCGGTCGCCTCGCCGACCGCTTCGGTAAACACCGCGTGTTTTTAATCACCTCGCTCTTCGTGATCCTCCCGGTCTGGCTAACGACCCACATGGGACCCACACCCATCGCCTCAGCCCTCGTCGTCACCGCGCTGTTCTTCGTGCTCGGAAACGGCCGCTTCGTCACCTCAACCGCGATGGTCACCGCCGCCGTCCAGCCGGCCTCCCGCGGAAGCTTCATGAGCATCAACTCAAGCGTACAATCCCTCGCCTCGGGATCCGCCGCCCTGATCTCCGGCTTCATCGTCGCCACCGGCCCGAACGGCCGCCTCCTGCACTATGACCGTGTCGGTTACCTCTCCATCGCCCTGACTCTCGCAGCAATGGCGGTGGCGACTCGCTTGCGTGCGGTTGACGTGTAGGGGCGGGGGGTGCCCCGGCGCGGGGTACCGGCGGGGTGCCGCCCGCGGCTCGCGGCCGGGAGCTCGGGGCGGTGGTCAGTCTGACGACTTTGCGATTCAACCGCAGAAAACCGGGGCGGTACCGGTTCAAACATATCTATTTTACGGCGCGAGCTCGCTTTTCCTGCCGAAGGTCCGCAGCACAACAGAGCGTCACCACGACTATGTCGCGTTTACGGTGGTACCGCCCGGCTACTGGTATGCGGTCCGAAGGCGTGAAACTGCCAACGCTTAGCCTGCGCGGGGTACCGCCCGCGGTTTCCGCTCGGGGCGGTGCCCACGCACCCGATGCGCCCGCACCCGCAAACCACAAAGGGACCCATTCACCCCGAATCAAATGCAACGACGATCACCGCGATTAAAAAAACACAAAGTCATCGATCCAATTTTCCAATTCAGGCCGGGCGGTACCCCCGAACAGTTCGCTTACCAACCCAATTTTGCAATAAATAGAAAATGTTTAAGGAGGGCGACTCCGTCTGCGTTTTGGGTTGCGAGGTTTGTAGGCGATCAGGTTCAGCGCTTCGAGGTTATTTTGCTCGATGTAGAGCTGAACGGTTTTAAATTCTCGACCCCAAGTGAGACCTCGCGAGTAAGTCAGATACTGCCAGAACGCTCTTTGATTTTTCTTGCACGCCTTCGTCGGTCGATGAACCTCATCAGGTTTAAGAGGGAAGTTCCGCAAAATCGTTTGCGCAATCTGGCCCGCGAACACTCGAAAGAAATTCTGAATTCCCTCTCGAACGGTTCCGCGCAAGAGAAGGTGAATGTGATTCCCGCAGACCGCGTATTTGTAAACGGTTATGCCAAATCGTTCGCCAAATCTCTTTATAAGGCCTTTGATGAGCGGAAGAAACTTCCGAAGGTTGCGTGGCCCAATCGCACGATCCGTCTTGAGAATCACGTGAACTGATTCTTTGGTGGAGAGAGGTCTCCTCCCGCGCCTCGTGCCGACCGCGAGCGAGCCACCGTGATCACGTTTTGGTTTGTCGAAAAATTCGAACTGAGGACCCTTCATGTTCCGCAGACTTCTGCAAACACCGTGAATCTCTCAGTTCATGTTCAATTTGTTCTGGCAGCCGGCACAGTCCGAAGCCTGGGCACACGTGTGCGGTTACGGGACGGCGGGCACCGCCCGGGGTGAACTCCGATACGCGGCGGCGATGGCGGCGGTACCTCAGTTTCGCGACGCAAACGAAGGTGATTTACCGCATGCAGTTGGCCGAGATGTTCGTGGGTGGGTCATAGATCGTCGGTGGGTACCGCCCGGCGATTCGCGCGCGGCATCACCGGTTGTGTCAGAGCGGGCGGTGCCCCCACCGCCCCGGCCCAGCACCCGAAACAAAGCTCAATCGGCGGCCCGGGCGGTACCCTCGCCGCCGCCCTCAATGCCGACGCACGTAAAGAGCGTCGCCCCACTTGTCGTTGGTCATGCGGGTGGCGACGCGGGTGAAGCCGTGGCGGGAGAGGAAGTCGTCCATCTCGGAGGTGAGGGCGCAGTCGGTGAAGAGGTAGTCGTCGTTGAGTTCGGTGTAGACGTAGTCGAAGTGGCCGAGGAATTTCTCGAAGCCGCGGAGGGCGAGGAGCTCGGCGCCTTGGATGTCCATGTTGAGGAAGTTGAAGTCGTGGGCGTTGAGGCCTTCTTCTTCGAAGAAGGAGTCCATCGTGCGGGTGGGGACGCGGATGGTTTGAGTGACGGGGACGTGGGGGTAGAACTCGAGATGTTTCTTCGGATAGAGGATCGACGAGGACATGGTGTTGGCCATGACGTTGAGGTCGACGTAGCCGCCGTTGGTGTCGTGAGCCGCGAACTGGTAGGCGGTGTGGTTGGGATAGGGGCGCAGGCGTTCGCGGAGAGTTTCGCAGATCGTGGGGTTGGCTTCGATCCAGACGACGCGCGGAACGGAGTGCTGGAGGTAGCTTTCGAGTTCTTGGCCTTCGTGGGCGCCGATGTGCACGATTCCTTTTGGGATCACGCCGTAGGTTTCGATGAGTTCGGAGAGGGGGATCATCATGGGGGACTCCTCGGTCAAAAAACAGAGTATAGAAGACGCATCTCAGGATTTGATTTTGATTTCGTGTAATCCCGATCACGATCTTGCGAAATTGCGGTAGCAATTGGGGGAGCGGCTGGTCCTGGAGGTACTTACGTTTTAGATTGCCCAGATGAGACGAATTTTTTCTTTACTCCTGATCGTTTTGATTTCGCTTCCGGCTCGTGCGGAGTGGATGCGTGATGCAATTGTTTACGGAACGTCGGCGAATTATATGTACCCGAAGTCTGGCGAGAAGCTCGCGCAGCTCACGGATCACCTGCATGAGATCAAAGAGCTGGGAGCGAACACGCTCTGGTTAGGACCCATCTACAAAAGCTCGCAGCATGGGCAGGGGTATGATGTGGTTGATCACTTCTCGGTGAATCCCGATCTCGGAAATCATCGGGATTTCGCACGACTCATGAAGAGGGCGCGGGAGCTGGGGCTGCGGGTGGTTTTGGATTTTGTTCCGAGTCACATTTCGGCTCATCATGCGGCCGCGAAGGCGGTGGCTAAGAAGGGTGAGGCGTCCGAGTTCTTTTCTCTCTTCATGCATGCGCCGGATGGAGCTCCTTACGGGGAGCACTATCAAGAAGTGATTTTGGGGCGCACGAAGTTTCTTACTTACTTCTGGAAGGAGCTTCTGAACCTTGATCTCAATGGTGCGAAGGCGCAGGAGCTCGTCACGAACGCGGCTCTTTTCTGGCTCAAAAAATTTGATATCGATGGGTACAGGATCGATGCCGCTTGGGCGCCGATGGCGCGTTCGCCGAATTTCATGGTGAGTTTGCGCGATCGTCTCAAGCGGGAGAAATCAACCTTTGCCTTTATCGCGGAAGATAAGGCGGGGCGCCCGGAAGCGTACGGCGATTCGAACGATACGGCGACGAGACATCCCGCTTCGTCGGAAGTATTCGATGTGGTTTACGATTGGACGCGTTCGGCGGAGTATATTTCGGAATGGAGTTGGACTCAACACGATCAGACGATCTTCGATCAAGACGAGGGAGGGAACGTCGCGGGCCTCATGCGTGAGGCACTCGAGACTTACCGTCGCGATGATTCAAATCGCGCTCGTGTTCTGAGGTTCATCGAGAATAACGATACTCATCGGTTTATTTCGACTCACTCGCTCGGGCAGACGAAGCTTGCCGCGTGGATGACTTTTCTCGTTCCGGGTGTGCCGCTCATCTATGCGGGACAAGAGGTGGGGCTCGGGAGGGATGAGGAGCCACATGTGCAGTTTCCGACGTATGACCCGAATAAGAAAATTCGCTATGACGATGAGTTGAAACTCTGGCCGTTTTATCAGCGGCTCACGCGGTTGCGCGCCGAGCTTCCGGAGCTTCGATCGGATGAGATGGCTTTTTTGGAAGTGAAGCCGGCCTCACAGGCGAGAAAAGTTCTCGCGTTTGATCGCACGCTCGGCACGGAGAGGACCACCGTCATCGCAAACTTTGGGTGGTCGGGAGCAAAGGTGCGCGTGGGTCAACGAAACTATCGGCTGAAGCCGTACGAAGTTGTTCTTCTGAAAAACGGGAAACGGCTTTAACCGATCCGAACCAGGTGTCGCTCGACTTCAATGATGGGCGAATGGAGGGGATCGATTGAGACTTTTAAATCTTTGAACTTCTTGCGGGCGAGAGTGAGTTCTTCGTCGATTTTCTCTCGGCGGGCTTTTAGCAGGAAGTACTTGCCACCTTTTTTATAGTAATCGCGGCTGACTTCGAGGATCACGTCGACGGGTTTGAACCCGCGCGCGGTGACTAAGTCGGTTACTCCGAGATCGCGCGGGATTTCTCCGGCGATTTCGAGATTGGGCGCGATGGCGCGACAGCGATTCAGGAACTCTTGTTTCTTTGGGCTCTTTTCGAAGAGGCGGAACTTGGTTTCGGGAAATTGAATTGCGTAGATGACGGCCGGAAGGCCGCCGCCGGAACCGAAGTCTGACACTGATTTCAATCCTGATGGGAAAAACCTCAGCGGGAGCAGGCAATCGATCAGGTGATTGTCGATGAGCTCTTCGAACGTCATCTTGCGGGAGATGAGGTTGAGCTCTTCGTTCGCGGACCAGAGAAGTTCGACGTAATCTTTTAGCTTCGGTACGGCGGACTCGGAGATTCCGAGCTCGCGCATCGTCTGTGATCTCTCATCAAAATACATGGCGTGAAGATAGCTGAAAATCCGCCGACCGCAAGACCTTCGTACAGAATTTCCCTCGGAAACCGCTCTGGCAGAGGTGTTCGCTTGCGCTTTCCCCGGCCTGCCGTTGTGCTCAAAGAATACAAAATTTCAATGAGTCGGGACCGCCATGATAAAAGGTTTGCTTCCTTTTCTCTTGCTCTTTTCGAGTCTCTCGCATGCAGTCGTCAACGTGAGAACGCGCGACGAAGTTATACTTCATTTCAAAGAAGCGGGGTTCAGCGGGACTGTCGGAGTCTTCTCGCCGAAAGGTGATTTTGTCGTGGGCTTGGGGCCCGGAGTTCATGCGGACGATCATCTGTTGATTGGCTCGGTCACGAAACAGTTCACCGCGGCCGCAATCTTGAAACTCGTCGAACAAGGAAAGCTGAAGGTGACGGACCCCGTGAGCCGTTACGTGCCCCGCCTCCGTTCACACGAGGTGACGATCCATCATCTGCTCACCCACACATCGGGAATAAGAGACGCGGTGGGATCCTATGAATTCGAGCGATTTAAGATCACTCCGTTTCGCTCATTAGGGCCACTGGTCGCACTCGTCACGAAGATGCCGATCGAGTTTCGGGCCGGGAGTCGATTTGATTATTCGAACTCCAACTACTTCTTGCTCTCACACCTCGTGGAGCTTCGAAGCGGTGAGAGCTGGTGGTCGTTCGTGAAAAGAGAACTGGTTGATCCGGCCGGCATGACCGAAACAAACTTTGTTGGCTCTAGAACCGCCCGTCTACTTCCAGGGCATACGTTTGATCGCGACTATTCACTCACGCCGATCGCTGAGTCCGCGTATTTCGAACGTGGATGGGCCAACGGCGCGGGAGGGATGGAATCGACGGTGCGGGATCTCGGAAGGTGGAACGAGGCTCTGCACTCCGGAAAAATATTGTCGGCTGAGTCGCTGAGACAGATGACGGCAGCTCATACGAAATCAGGCAAAAATGAATTCGTCGGTTACGGATTGTTTTCGACTCAGGACGAGGTGACGGGGGAATCCATCCTCTTTCATCCCGGTGGTATTCCGGGGTACATCTCGCAGAATGCTTACTACCCAAAACGAAAGCTCAGCACGATCGTTCTTGCCAATTACGAGTCAAGTGGTGAGCCCGAGCAGTTGGCGAAGGCGCTCGCGTCGGTCGAATCGCGCGGTCACGCCTCCGTCCCCAACTATCTTGATGACCCTAAAGTCCCAAGAGCGAACAATCAAAAATTTGTCGGTCGATTTCGTTCGGTGGAGGGAGATTCGCTGGACATCACTTTCGCTCAGAACCAGTTGTACTTGAGTGCCGGAGGATCCCCCGAGCATCGCATGATTCTCCGGGGTGACTCTTGGTTCTTTGATCGATCTATCGGGCTCGACCTGCACTTTTCAACCGATGCAGTGACCGTGCAAGCGAGAGACACGACCTATTTTCGCGATGACTTAAGATGATCCGTGAGTGCGGACATGTACGCGTTGAAAGCCTCGACTTGCGGCATGTGGCCCACACCTTTCAGTTCCACGAGTTTTGCTCCCGGTATTGCTTTGGCGGCTTGGCGCCCGAGCACCGGGTAATTGCCGAGTGACTCTTTCACATCGTTAGGAGCCCAGGCTTTTCCGACCGCGGTACGATCTCTCAGGCCGATGATAAGAAGGGTCGGCGCCTTCACGTGCGGAAACTCGTAAACCACCGGTTGAGTGAAAACCATATCGCTGGTCAGGGCCGCGTTCCAAGCAACCTTCGGATAATCAGGGTGCTTCGTCCAGCCCGAGAGAACGTCGACGAGGGGTTCGTATTCTGCCTTCCATTCTCCCGCAAAGTAGACGTCACGCTGGTAGGCGCGAATGGAGTCAGGTGTCGTTTTAAGTTCTGACTGATAAAGCTCGTCGATCGTTTTGTAGGGGACTCGCGTCTTCCAGTCTTCAAGCCCAATCGGATTGACGAGAACGAGCTTGCTTGTCGATTCGGGATACATGAGCGCAAAACGCGTGGCGAGCATGCCGCCCATGGAGTGACCCACCACATGCACTTTCGTCTCACCGACAGAATCAAGGAGAGCCTTCGTATTTTGGGCGAGGGCGTGAAAACTAAATTGGAATGAGTGCGGCTTTGACGATTTACCGAATCCGACCTGGTCGGGCGCTATGACTCGGTAACCTTCTTTCAAGAGAGACTGGATCGTCGGCTCCCAATAAAATCCCGAGAAGTTCTTACCATGCAGGAGGAGAACGGTCTGACCGTTGGGTTTCTCGGGGGCGGCAACCATATATGCCATGCGAAGATCTTGACCTTGGCTCTTGAATGAATACGTGAGGACTTCGCGGGGATATTTATAGTTCGTGAGTTCGGCGTCGTAACCCGCAACGGTTTTTTCTTCTATTGTTGGTGAAGAGCTACAGGCGACATGCAGGATGAGCGTGACGAGTAAAAACGTGGCGAGCAATTTCACGGTTGAGTCCTCCGTTGAGTCAAGTTACGAAACACCTTTGAACCTGTCCATAGAATGACGTAAGAGAGGCCAACGGAGGTCACACAAATGATGAAGTTAATTTTAGTTGTCACCGCGGTCACTCTTGTTCAAGTCACCCTGGTCCAAATCACTCAGGCCCAAGTCGCGCAAACCCTTGAGGTTCAAAGTTGCCGCGATGCTGGCGTGGGTCTTGAGTCCCTCGTGCTGCCCGTGGCGAAGAACACCCGTGAGTTCGCTCAAGGTAAAATTCAAGTCTACAAAGTCGATCAAGGTGAGCCGGTCTGTTGCTCGGTCGGTGTTGCCGTGGTGATTCCCGATGTTGATTCCGAGCTCGGAGATTCGAAGTGCGTTTCGGTCATGGGTTTGGGCGATGTGGACGTTAAAAATGCGGCCGCCAAATACGACAGCGCCCGGGGATTAAAGATCACGTTTGCAACTCGTAAGTACAATCCTGAAACCGGCGGCAACGATCCCGCCGAGAATTTGCATTTGCGTGTCAACTTGAAGCGCTCGACCGTTCAAGTTGAGCGTTGAGCCGACGAGGCCTCGAGAATTTCTTTTAGTTTCTCGAGGTCCTTTTGAATCGTTTTTCGGTCCGCTTCGAAATCCACATCGCTCATTCCCGTCCAGCGAAAGAGCGAGAAAACGATTTCTGCTCCATCAAGGTTTCTGAAAACCCTCATGGGGTTGTAGAAGAGCTCACCCGTTGCAAGCTTCACCTCATGATCTAAAATTCCGTAATCGTTTTTTGGCGCGAACTTGACCCGAACGCTCCCCATGGGGGATTCCGCGATCCACTCTCCGTTTAC
>SXSP01000090.1 GCA_005792225.1 Bdellovibrionales bacterium
TCGAAATTATCGCCGCCAATTATCCAGAGTGCTTCATCAAACACCACGCCGCCGAATCCATGTCGAGCCGGCCACGGAGCGATGTCGACAATGCGAGTCCAGCTTGAGAGATCTTCAGATCGCCATACCTCAGCTTTGTTCCCAGAGTCTCCTGCCCAACCCCCGATGAGCCAGGCGGATCCCTTAAACTCAATGATTGTTGCCCCATCTCGAGCGCTGAAGTTTCCTGCAAGGGTGATTGCTTCCCAGCTGGACGATAATTGACGAATTGAACTGGCTTCCCGAAATATGCACCCTCCAATTAGGAGCGGCGCCGAGAACAAGCTAAAGAAGATTAAACACTTCAACAAGCACTCACCCAAATGACAGACTTCTATTGGTCAAGTCGACAAATTCCATTTGAACATTCTATGGGAACCTCAATGCCTTCGCAACAGAACTTGAAACGAAGTTAATCTGAAATTTTCCGATAGAACCGGGGGCGCCGCCCCTCTTAAGCGGTTGTTGAAAGCAAAGCTGGTCTGAGTCGTCATCATATATAAACAACATTAATTTTCGTGTAAATTGAATCGGCACTTGCCGACTGACTTTGTATCGTTTAGTTCTGACCGTCGATTTTAAAAAATTAAATCGAATCAAGTCATGGCATAGCGTCCACCGCTATGCCGGTGGGCCTCGGTCGTTCGAGCGGGCGGCGGTGACACATAAGACGAGCTTTCGGGACTTCAGTTTCTTGAAACTCGTCACCTTTCGCCCCCGCGTGTGAATACTTTAGGGCGGAATGCGGATGATCGGGAATTTCGTATGTGGCATGCGGGGCTTGGGCATTGAGCTTTCCTGAAACTTAAAAGCACGTGACTAATTAAAATAAGTTTATGGCTTGGGATGAATGATCTCGACATTTTCGGTTCAGTTTGAACCCTTCTTGCAATCAGAGCGCAATATTTCGTGGTGGTCGTTGTAAATGAGTCCGCAAATACCCGCTTCGCTCTGCAGGTACTCCATCGGTTCGTAGGTATACGTCGTGCGCAGGCGCTTCTCGCCTATTTTGAAGACGGCGTGGATCTGGAGCTTTTCTTCTCCGTCTCGCTCGATCCTGGTGATGGAGTATTTGTCGTTGGATGGATGAAACCAAATGACATGAGCCAGGTTTGATTCGTCGGAGTCGAGAGAAGCTTCATGTGGCTTGAAATACTTGAACGCCTGTTTGGCGATGCACTTGGGACCCATCGAAGGATAGCCGGCGCCGGAGAGCTGGGTTTCGATGGCCTCCTTTGCGACGGCTTCGATGTTGGAGCAATCGACCTTCTGTGCTTGGGATTTCAATGACAAAGTTAGAAGAAGGAGTGAGGTGATGGTGAGCATGGTTCCTCTTATAGGTTGCAAGACTTGACGCAGTCTTGGTTTTTGAGTTCAGGGGGATTCGGGTTCGTACAGCCCACGACGGAATTTCCGGCGTGACGGATGAGGCGACTCTTGTAAGTTCCATTTTGAAATTTAAGTGCGCGTGGTTTTCCAAACTTCGCTTCGCAGGCGGATCTCCAGAGGTCTACGAAAACGCGGGCGGAGTGGTTGTTTCCGCCGCGAGCGCTGTAGCTGAAGCTCTTTTTAGCGTCCCAGATGGACGGGCCAATCTTGATTCCGCTCGCGCGCTTGGCGGTGGACTCCGTGAGGGTGAAATCCCAATCGCGGAAATTGGGTTCGCGTTTGCAATCGTTGACGGAGGCAATCTTTCTCAATCCAAATGGGTCTTCGCCAACACGGTCGACCATGACGACGTGACCGACGCCGTGTCGTCTCGCAACGATGACGTCACCTGGGACGACGGAGCTATTTTCGGTGAACCTTCCCACCTTGAAGCAGTCGCCGCCTTCTCCCCAGCTAATCATGTTGGCCGTAGTAAAGGCGACGAAGTTGGACTGCTTCGGGGTGACCCGTAAACCGCTCGAGTAGATGATGGAGGAGACGAAAGCCGAGCAGTCGTTTGTTCCGTTTGGTGCCGGATCGAGGACGCCGCGCCGGTAAGTCATTCGCGGTGCCCGCTGAGAGTAGTGAGGTTTAGCGGAGGAGCCGCAGCTTCGACCGTTTGATCTCCAGAGTGAACTTAAGCTGCGGGTTTCACGGGCCGCGGAATTCGAGCAGACACCGCCGCTCGGGAGGCGTTCATCGGAAGGACTCGGCTGCATCGTGTACGGAGCTTTACATGATCCTTAAATGGCGGCGAGAGCCATCCTGCCGCCCGAGGCGAGGGCGCAGCCGACCTCCGATTGATTTGAACGCGATGGCGAGGATTGACGCCCGCGAACCGACTCGGCGGCGGAAAGTGTAAGCGGAAAAGCGAGTAGGAAACTGACGATATAAACAAAGTTCATCTTGTGCTCTTTGCGCAGTAAGCGCGCGTGAGGGTTTGAATCTGTGACTTTCGTTTTTGATTTCGGAGGACCGCCCAGTAGCGTGAACCTCCGCGCCAGCCCGCCGTGCGGCCGCTGATTCGCCCATCGCGCGAGATCCAGTAACTGAGAATCGCGATGCCGCAGTTCGCGTTCCTCTCGGGATCTTGGATGCTTCGACGACGATCGCGTTTTGGAAAGCGCGCATCCGCCTTGTGGTCGAAATCGCAGGCACCAGGTACGCGATTCCGGTAACTCAGCTCATCTTGATAAGAGAGTTGAAAGAGTCCTTCGCTCGCGACCGGTTTTTTCGTCACCATGTCGGGGTTCTTGAAATCCCGTTCTGCAAACCACTCGTCGGGTTTGTAGCCGCTCTCAAATCGCATGATGCCTGAGGCGAGTTGCATCCAGAATCCCGCGCGCTGATCTTGATTGAGTTTGCTGTAGCTCGGGCAGAAAGTTCCGACGTCTGATGGAACACTCTTGAGGAGAGACTGACCGTATTTTGATAGCGCGTTGGTGGTTACTTGAGAGAGTTCGTTTGAGTTTCGAGAACGACCCCAGTCGACATCCATCGGTGTTGAAGGACGTACTGCTTCGAGAACTTGGGCGATCTCTTCGGTCTTGCGAACGATCGGATCGGGTCTCGCGCAAGGACCGTCTGTGCAGGGAAGCTTGATGCCCCTGGGGGTGCTTCCCTCGGGACCGAAATAAACGAGAGCTTCTTTTCCGGAAAGCTTTCCTTCTTTGATTCGCACTTTGACCGCGAGATCTCCGCCGGAGGTTCTTTCAAATCCGATGAAGTCGGCGGTCGTTCCGGCTTTGAGTAGTCCCAGGATGTTGCTGGGTTGCCCTTTCCAAAATTTTTTCCGCTCGTCTTTATCGAAGTTCGGGGTCGTACGTGCGTAGTACGATTTTTCGAAACGTATTTCGTTTGCGTTGGCCGAGAGAGCGATGAGCGGCAAAGTCATCGCGAGTAGGGGGACTTTCATCTTGTGCCTCCAGCGAGAGTTTGGGCGGCAGGGCCGCTCGCCCGCTCGCAGTAAGATCGGGTCATTCGGGAGATGCGGTTTTTCGTTTTGGGTTTTCTTAAGACTGCCCAGTAGGCGGCGCCGCCGATCCAACCGCGTGAGGTTTTGCCGGAGATGCGGTCGCCCTTTTCAACGAGGCGGTTGAGGATGCCGATTCCGCAGGTTAGATTTTTTTCGGGATTCTGAATCGTGCGGCGTTCATCTCTCAAGGGAAGTTTCGAGTCGGCATTCCAGTTGAAATCGCAGACGCCCGCGGGAAGAATGCGCTTCCAATTGAGTTCATCGGAGTAGGCGAGCTGCATGAGGCCTTCGCCGATTTTCATGCGCCCCGTGACTTTGTCGGAGGCCCTGCGACCGACAACTTTCTCGCGGGCGGTGGGAACGTAGTTACTTTCGAAGTTCACCATTCCCGAGATGAGTTGGCTCCAAAAACCTATTCGCTGGTCTTCGTCCATCGAATGAAAGGCCGGGCAGTAATCGGCGATATCCTTCGGCGAGGAGTGCAAAAGGTGACGTCCGTATTTCCGAAGAGCGTTCGCCGTGATGCGGTTGAAGTCGTCTGTGCGACGGCTTGATCCCCATTCAACGAGCGAGACTGAGCTTCCCGTTCCGCCGGCGACTTTATCAACGATGGCTTTGGCTTCGCTGATTTTCTCTTCGACCTGGTTGGTGGTCTTGCATTCGGTGCACTCGAGGGGGTCTTTGGATTCCGTAGAGCGAACGATCTTGAGGTGGCGCTCGGGCTTTTCTTTTGAGCCGTAGTAAATCCAGACTTCGCGTCCCGCGAGTTCACCACCCGTGACTCGAACTTTGGCCCCCAAATTTCCTGAGGGGAGAGTCCCGTACTTAAGAATTCGTGCCGTAACACCGGGCCGAAGAACTCCGACGACATTACCGCGATGAGAGGCGCGAAAGTCGAACGTCGAGCGGGCGAAGTATCGCGCTTCGAAGCGAATGATGTCAGCCTCAGCGATGCTGGCCAGGAGCGAGATCCATCCAAGTATTAAAAGTCTGCTGTGTGCGAACATATCTTCTCCGGTGGATCGTTACTTGCCCTGGCGAGCACTTGCGCAATATTGCCGAGTGAGCGCGCGAATTCGGTTGCGTGGATCGCGATTCTGGAGAGACGACCAAACTTGAGCGCCGCCCTTGAATTTGTTGTTCAGTTGGCTCGCGATGAGTCGGTCTCGTTTGACGTGGTAATTCAAGATACCGATGCCGCAGTTGATGTTGTTCAAGGGATTTTGGATGGAAGTGCGCTCATCCACCGAGCTGTATTCTGCGTTCGAATCTTGTTCGTGGTTGAAATCACAGGCTCCGGGGGCGACCCGCTTGTACTTTCTCTCGTGGTAGTAGGAGAGACCTAAGAGACCTTCTTTCGACATCGGCCTTTTTGTCAGCGGATCGACTCTCGAGGAGACCACGGATGTTAATGACTTGTAATTGCTCTCCTCACGGGCGATGCCCGAGACGAGTTGGACCCAGAATCCCTTCTTCTGCTCTTCGTTCAAGCGCTGAAAGGGAGGACAAAAGTCAGCGAGGTCAGCGGGAAGACTCGAGACAAGGTCTTTACCAAATTTATCGATGGCCTCGACCGTGAGCTTTCGAAGCTCGCTAGCCCGTGGCTCGGGGCCGAAACTCACGCGGGAGAGGGCGTTCGGAGCATGCGTTGTTGTTTGCGCGGGGTTTTGGACGGCCTTGTTTGCTAGATCGGCGAGAGTACCGGATTGTTTGGCGAGTTCGTTCGCGCCGGGACAGAGGCCGAGTTCGCACGGAGTTGGGTAGCGGGCTTCAGGTTGCTTAGCTTCTTCCTCTGCTTGAGCCAAACTCACCTTGCGGCTCATGTACCCAAATGGTTTGTTTTCGGCGGCGCCGTAGTAAACGTAAACTTCTTTTCCTTCGAGCGCTCCGCTCAACATCTTAATTCTCGCGGCTAGGTTGCCGGAAGGAAGCTTGCGGTAACTCACGATTTCGGCCGACATACCTTTGGAGATAACGCCGAGAATGTTCGAGGGTTTTCCGTCCCAGTAGTCGCGAGCTGAAGCTTTGTCGAAGTTCATACTCGAGCGCGCATAAACGGATCCATGAAACTCAATGGTGTCGGCTTTCGCGTTTGGCGAAAATGCCGAGAGACCGAGAGCGGCGATCATCGGAAGAACAGATTTTCGTGACGACATTTCGAATCCCTTTGTCTGCGAGAGCCATTGGCCCTCGGTGATCGCCGTCATTACAAGGAGTGGGCCAAATCGGAAGCGTCATTCTTGTGGACGCCTGTGCAGCAAAATTGCGCGCCGATGTTGCGAGGAGAAAATGGCGGCCTCATCAGGTCCGCAATCCAACCGCGATAAAGGGGTCGAAATTTCGATGAAGGAATTGGAACTTCGTCTCGGAAAGCGGAACGTTCTAAATAAAAAACCCTCTTCGTTTTCGGAAGAGGGTTTGTCTACGTTTCGCAGGTGAAGGTTCTACTTCGTAGGTAAACAGACTTGCTTGCGGACTTCAGGGCTGATGGCGAGTGCGGGATCCGGGCGATAGTTGCGAATGCGCTCACGAATTCGGTCGTAAGTTGCACCTTTGTTATTGCCGTCGGTGTTTTTGTTCCAGTAATTCACGGCATCGTTCGCGGACGTTCCGCAGAACTGCCGAAGAATCACGGACGACATGTAACCAGATGAATGCCACCCGTTCCAGCAGTGGAGGTAGAGCGGCTTTTTGTTTCTCGGATCTTTGAGTCGCTCGTGCACCATCTTGAGAATCTTCTTCGTGGCAGCATTGTTGTCGCTGGCCACGTGATTGAGGTAGGTGAGCTTGTTGTGTTTTCCGTCCTTCGTTACGCACTCCACAGAAGGCGGGGCAGACTTAAAGTTTGTAGGGTACAGGTAAATGGCGGTGTCGAATCCCTGTTCGCAGAGATTTTGTAATCCATCTCGCTGAAGGGGGTTTTCGTTTTTTCTCCAATCCCGTTTGTCTTTAGGATAGGTGTTATTCGCGCCGCCGCGGTAGACGAGTCCATCGAGAACGGTTCGAAAGTTGCGAACGCCATACAGGTCGTCGTCGCCTTTGCCATTGTTGTTGACCGCTTTGGTGTAGAGATCCGAAAGCCCGAAGCGCGGCTGAGCTTTTTTAACGACGGCATCGATTGCGCTAATGGCGGAGGAGTTCTGAGTTGGTGAGTGGCAGGTGCCACCGGCGCACTCGCTTCCAGATGTCGCCTCAGTCGGGATCTCCGGTTTCGCCGGGATTGGTGACGGCGAGGCAGCAACTTTCACGCGCCTCTCGTCGATGCCCTTTCTCTGATAGAACCAGACTTCTTTCCCTTTGAGCGCACCTTCCGTGACTTTGACAAAGAAAGCAGAGTTACCTGAGGGCATCATCTTCGTTCGCAAGATCTCGGCTCTAGTGCCCGGCTGAAGTATTCCGAGAACATTGCTCTTACGTCCCGACCAGTAATCGTCGGCGTCTTTTTTCCCGAAGCTGGGCGAAGAACGTGCGTAGAAACGCCCGGCGAGCTCAACGGACTGAGCTCGCGCCAGACTTGCGGCCAAAAAGCTTGTGAGAAAAATGAAAAACATCGAACCGGTGCCCGGCATGAATGCCTCCTTGGCGAGGAGTCATATCAAGCCGAAAGCCAATTCGAGAAAAACCGCGTTCGAAGCTCATTTGTTATTCAGTTGATTCTGGTCGTCGAATTTTTTTACACGTGTGGTGTTGATCGACTTCAGTCGGGGCCTCGCCGTCCATCATCTAGAACTGTTTAGTCTCAAGCTCCGGACAAAAGTCTTCTCGCGGTTTCGCGTCTTAACGAATTCCATATGTAAGCTTGGCCTTTCACATTATTCAATTTTTGCGAAAATGAGGGCTCGATTGAACCTTTTTCGCGGGTAGGTCGTCCTACTCGCGGGCTCATCTTTAGGCGAGCTCGGCCGGGTGGGAGAGACCAGTGAGAATCAAAAAAATTCTGAACTTCGGACTTTTAAGTCTCGTCTCAATCTCGAACATCAACGCGTTCGCGGCTGAGCCAATGAACTTAGATAACCTTTTAAGGAGAGCCGAAGAAAATTCGGAGGCCATTCAAGCGAGCGAGAAAACGATTCAGTCGATTCGCGCCGAAATCTCCGGTCGCGATCTCTTGCTTTCGCCAAAACTCGAGGCCGAAGTCGCGGATGCAAGAGACAATCGAGACAGCGTCGCCGCCAATCAGCGATTCCGTACCCAGCTCCTCGATGTTTCACTCACAAAACTCTTCTCGACAGGAACTCAAGTGAGCGTCTCTGCGGGTCATGACATAACGAGTACGGAGACGACAGGTCGTCGCAACATTGGTTCATGGGAGTTCAAAGTTTCGCAATCACTGTGGCGAGATGCCTTCGGTCGCAATACAAAATTGAGGCACCAGGCTGAAGAAGCGGAGTTGCAGGCGAGAACTCTCACCGCGGTCTACCAGCGTCAGTCGTTCCTAGTCGAACTCGAGAACGCTTATTGGGATCTCCTCTACGCTAAGAAAGAGGAAGATGTTCGACGCTCGAATATCGAGCGGAGCGAGACGGTTGAAAAATGGACTCGCGACCGCGCCCGTCGGTCAATGGCGGAGCCAACGGATCTCCTTCAAGCACAAGCCCTCGTGAGCAGTCGCCAATTAGAACTCATCGGCGTTCGCAATCGCATCGAGAGCCTGCAGAATCGGATTCAGCAGCTCGTACCCAATCAGACTCCACGAACGTGGCAGATAGATCTGAAGGAACTCGAGGCGAGCCGACCCTTTGAGCAGCTCTTGACGGGTTCCGGCTCTGCTGAGCCCGTTCGGTTGGACTCTCTCTCATCGAGATTTCGCGCTCAACAAGCGGATTCCGAAGCGTCGCGAACAGATGATTCCTTGCGGCCCAAGGTCGATGCTTACGTCAGCTACGGTCAAAACGGGGCGGATGAGCGATTCGCCACGTCATGGGATCGCGCGAAGGATCCCCAATTTTCGGCTGCGCGAGTGGGAGTTACGCTCTCGATGGATCTCGATTGGACGTTGAAGGATGATCAACGTCGAGCTGCGCGGCTCAACGCAGAGGCGAGGGAGTTGGAGGCGCGTGCCCAGAGTCGCCTCTCCAATGTTGGTTGGGCGGATCTCAAGCGCGAAATCGATGAGCTCAAGCGCCAAGAGAAAGAGGCGGGTCGCCTCGCTGATCTCCAGGAGAAAAAAGTCGCCGCCGAACGCTCCCGTTATCGTCTCGGCCGTACGACGGTCTTCCAATTGATCACTTTCGAAATCGATGCGGCGAACTCGCAAATAACCCTGGCCCGTATCCGTGCGGATCTTCGCAAACTTGAAGCTCGAGCGCGCATCTTCACGCGCCAAGCAGGTGTGCAATGAACTTAATCGCGATCTCCATTAAACGTCCCGTATTTGCCTGGGTCCTCATGTCGGCGATGATCATCTTCGGGGCAATTTGTTTTAACCGTTTGGGCGTGAGCCAGATGCCCGACATCGACTTTCCGGTCATTAGCGTTTCCGTCACGTACGAAGGCGCCGCACCCGAAGTCGTAGAAGCCGAGCTCATCGACCCGATTGAACAAAACCTTCTCGGAATCGAAGGTATCGAAGAGATGCGCTCGAGCGTGAGCCAGGGCCAAGGCTCAGTCACCTTGAACTTCAATATCAAAAGAAACGTCGATGTCGCTCTTCAAGAGGTTCAAACGGCTTTAAGTTCGGTTCGTTACCCGCTCGGAATTGACCCGCCTGTTGTACGAAAGCGAAATCCCGAGGAACAGCCGATCCTGTTCATCGGTATCTCCACCGAACGCGACCTGAGAGAGTCAATCAATTGGGTCGACACTTATCTGCTCGATCAATTCCGATTCTTGCCCGGCATCGGTGAGGTCTCTCTCGGAAACGCGAGTAAGCGGAACCTAAGAATTTGGCCTGACCCCATCAAACTTCGTAAGGCCGATATGACGGTCGCCGATGTCCTGGCGGCATTGAAGTCGCAGCATTTGGAAGCATCGGCTGGTCAGTTCTCCGACACCAAACAAGAATACCGGGTGCGCTGGCTGGGTGAGGGATCAACGCCTGAGGAAGTCGGCAACATCCGAATCCTCAGACGGGGAAATCAACTGATCCAAGATCGTATCTATCGCATCAAAGATGTCGCCGAAGTTGAGAGCGGTTTGAGCGACATTCGAAGCGTAGCGCGGATTGAAGGAAAGAGCGCCATTTCGATCGCCATTCGGAAACAGCGCGGAGGAAACGAGGTCGAACTCGCGAAAACCGTAAGAGCAAAAATCGAGGAACTGCAGAAGACCATTCCCAAGGATTACAAGCTTCAGGTGAATGCGGACTTCACGCGTTCCACCGAGGCCGTGGTCCATACGACTCAGGAGAAACTGATTGTCGCCGGTGTGGTGACGATCGTGATTTGCTTTCTCTTCTTGGGTAGCCTAAGTGCTGCGCTGAACATCTTGTTCTCGATTCCGACGTCGATCGTCGGAACTTTCATGGTTCTTTACTTCTCCGGTTTTACCCTCAACCTCTTTACGCTGCTCGCATTAACGCTCGCGATCTCCATCGTCGTCGACGATGCGATCATGTTGCTCGAAAACATCGTACGCCACTACCACATGGGTAAGACGGCATCCCAAGCGGCATACGACGGATCAATGGAAATCCTGCCCGCAGCGACCGCCGCGACGCTTGCGGTTGTCGCGGTCTTTCTTCCTGTCATTTTCATGAGCGGCGTGACGGGAAAGTTCTTCTTCCAGTTCGGCGTCACGATGTCCGCTGCGGTTCTCCTCTCGCTTCTCGAAGCGGTGACGATTACTCCGATGCGGTCGGCGGCGTTTCTTTCGATATCGCCGAAGCCGTCGAAGTTTGAGATTTACCTCGAAAATCTTTTCCACCGTATGGGAGATATCTACAGAGTGGGGCTCGCCTTCACCATCCGGTGGTCCAAGACGGTGCTCGCACTCTCGCTCGCCATCTTCGTAGTCTCTCTTCTTCTCGTTCGTGGCTTGCGCTCCGAGTTCGTTCCCCAGCAGGATCAAAACATCATCAGCATGAACGCGCAGCTTCCCCCTTCGGCATCTCTTGAGGCGACGATTGCAAAAGGAATCGAGATCGAGAAGGTCATCGCGGCGAATCCTGAAGTTGAGCGCTACTTCATGAATATCGGTGGCGGTTTCGGCGCGTCGACCGTCAACCAGATTTCAATGCCGATCACGCTCACCCCCCGGGAGAATCGATCCAAGACGCACATCCAAGTCATGGATGATCTGAGGGCCGAACTTAAAAAAATCAAGGGCGTTCGCTTCTCGATGAGAGATGTCTCGGCGCGCGGATTAACGACGGGGCGACTCAATCCCGTTTCTTTCAACTTGCGCGGTCCTGATCTCAACATCCTGCAGGAGAAGGCTGAAGTCATCATGGAGCGCCTCAATCAAGAAGGCCTCACGCAAGATCTCGATACGGATTTCAAACTAGGTCTCTCGGAACTCTTGATTCGTCCTGACCGCGTGAAAATGGCGGAGCGGGGCGTGAGTATCGAAAGCGTAGCTCAAACCCTTAACGCCGCCGTCGCGGGAATTCGTCAGAATCAGTTTACCGAAGGTGGCCGTCGGTACGACATTCGAGTCAAGCTCCGTGACGAGAACGTCCGGTCCCCAGAAGACATCGAGCTCATCGACGTTCGTAATGATTTTGGCCTTCGCGTGCCGATGTCCCAACTCGTTCGCTTCGAAGAAAATAAAACTTACCAGTCGATCACCCGCGTGAATCGTCAAAGGGCCATCGGAGTTTTCGGCAACGTCGCAACCGGCAAAGGTCAGGGGCAAGTCCTCGCCCGAGCAGAGCAGATCGCCCGCGAAGTTCTTCCCGAAGGATATGATTTTTCGCTCGAAGGTTCGTCCGCGGGGTTGACGGAGAGCTTTAAAAGCTTGGGCCTCGCGCTCGTTCTGGGGATCGTCGTCGCGTACATGATTCTCGCTGTGCAATTTAACTCGTTCATCCATCCGGTCTCGATTCTCGCGGCACTCCCTTTCAGTATGACGGGTGCGCTTCTCGTCCTATGGATGTTTAACGTTTCACTCAATTTGTTTAGCTTTATCGGCCTCATCGTCCTGATGGGGATCGCAAAGAAAAACTCGATTCTTCTCGTGGAATTCACCAACCACGTTCGCCACGAGGGCGTGAAGGATGTCACTGAAGCGATCCTGAAGGCGTGCCCGATTCGACTTCGTCCCATTCTTATGACGTCGGTCGCAACGGTCGCCGCCGCGACCCCTTTGATCTTCGGCAACAGCATCGGGCAGGAGACGAGAACGCCGATGGGTCTCACCATCGTGGGTGGAACAATCGTTTCGACGGTCTTCACCTTGTTCGTTGTTCCCTGCCTCTACAAAGTGCTTGCGAGATTCGAATCACACAAAGAGGCCGAGATCACGATCGACCGACCGGAAGTTTTGAACCTTCGGGCCTCACCAGACGTCTAATGTTTAAAAAGGGAGATCAATCATGAGTCCCAAAATGAAACATGCTTTAAACGCGTTTTTGGTCGTGGCGATTGCGGGACCGTTGTCGACGTCATCCGCGCACGCCAAGCGAGATAAATATATCAAGATGGCCGAGGAGCTCCAGTTGACCGCTGCCCAACGCGAGCAACTCGAGAAGATCCGCGGCGAGTATAAGAAAACGCTTCCCGGAAAGCGAGAGGCCATGGAAGCCAAACGCGACGAAATGGAAAAAGCGTTGCGCGGCACGAATCCCGATGCGGAAGTTCGAAAAAAATTCGACGAACTCGAGAAGGCCCAAGCCGATTTTGCCAAATCTCGATTCGAGAAGATTCTCGCAATTCGCGCCATTCTGACACCTGAGCAGCGACAGAAGTTCAAAGCTTTCGACGATAAGGACAAGCCCTGGAAGCGCCACAAAAAGGATTCCGAGGAAGAGAAGTCCGAGTAAAATAGGTGCTGGAGTCACTGAGTTCATGAGTAAGCTGAAGGCTTCGAACATTCTCTTCGATTTCAATCGTGAGCGAGAGCTCACGGCGGCTCCGCCGTCGGCGGAGGAGTTTGGACAGCTTTATTCACTACACCAGGCACTCGTGCGTTCGGTGATCTACCAAATCACGGGTCTTGAGGCGCTCGACGATCTGGTGCAGGAAACTTTCATCCGCATCTGGAAGGGCATGGCTTCGTTTCGCCATGAGGCCAAGATCACCTCATGGATTTACCGTGTGAGCGTAAACCAGGCTTTGGATCACATTCGCAGCGCCAATCGACGCCAGGAATTCGCAGATGCTGACGCTCAAGAAAAGTCAGCCCTTGATGCCGGGCCCGAAAAACTCGTCACGAACCGTGATCTCGTTACGAAGGCGCTCTTAAAACTTTCAGAGGATCACAGAACTGTTATCGTGCTCGCACTCCTCCACGAACTTCCTTTGGCTGAGGTGGCCGACGTTCTCGGTGTTTCGGAGGGGACCGTGAAATCAAGACTGCATTACGCAAAAGCGGACTTAAGAAAATTCCTCGGAGAGTACGGGGTGAAAATATGAATTGGACCGGCGACGACAACCTCAAAAAGTTCCTGCAAGAGAATCAACCCCAAGCACCCGCGGCACCCCGGGACGAGCTCAGCGTTCTCATGAAACGGCTCGGCTACGAAACTCCAAAATCTTCTCGGGTCACGCGCACGCCTTGGTTTGCCTTCGGAGGTATTGGCGCCGTCGCGGCGAGCCTCGCTGTCGTGTGGATGACGGGGCAAGCGCCCGTGACCGAATCGCCTGACCGAAGTGACGAGTGGGCTCTGAGCCTCATGACAACTGAAGACGAGGACGACATTCTTCCGACGACTGACGTGGGCGAAGATTACTTAGGCCTCATCGCCGGCCGGTGAGTCACGCCTGCCTTGAATTGAGACATTTTTAAGTTGCGGAGCCGGGCTCCGGCCTTTAGAACCAAGCCCATGCAAACAACCCCTCAGGACTCTTCAGATCTTCTCTCGGTGGACGTGGAAAAGCGCGACGAGGCTTGGGAACGCGAGTTCCTCAAGCGCCTCCCCGAGATGCCGGTCACGGTGCTCTCGCCTGATCCGAAAGAGGGTCCTGACTTCTGGCCCTATCTTCTCGTCGAAACTCGTCCCGATGGCGACGACTCAATTCGAAACGTCGTCGAGTGGCTCTCCAACAAGGGCATCGGACTCGTTTTGAATCCGACGAAACCCATGCCTGATTTCGTCTTCACGTACGGCATGATTTGGAACTTCCGCGAGCGCGGCGAATTCTTAAGTGACCTTCCACCCGAGAAGGGTGGGCGCTTCGAGATCAAGCCCGGTCAGCAGTTGTGGACCGGAGTTCCGAGCGAGTCTTACTTACCGAAATACGTAAGAACCATGATCAAGCAGTTTCTCGCCGCTCAGGGCGTGTTCTTACCGAAAGTGTTGATGGTGAATTTCAGAGCGGAGCCCACGGCTCCCGAGACACTCGCCGGATACGATCTTTGCTTTTCGATTGAGTCTTTGAAGTCGCCCCCGACTCACGAGCATGCGAATATCGCCGAGGCCATTTCTTGGTTCTTGCCCGCGCACTACTCGGTTTCGCTGGTGAGCGAAAAGTCCGTGCCGGGCTTCGTTTCCCTCTAAGAACTTACTCTTCGTAATCAGCCGCGCGAGGAAGCATTTCGAACAAGCACTCGCGCCAGTAGTCGGGCGCATCGCTTGAGAAGTCGACGACGACTTCAAATGTTTCCTTCGAAACGCGCTTCGTTCGAACGACGACTCCACCCATTTCCAAGTTCATCGCGTCGATCGTCAGTATGATGCGATCGCCTTCGATCTCTTGAA
>SXSP01000091.1 GCA_005792225.1 Bdellovibrionales bacterium
ACTCGTGTGTGGATACGTCTTCGACGGGCGGAAATCGATGTAAACCTGATTACTTTGAAGATACTCGAAAATTCCGCGAATGTTTTTTTCATCCGACACGGCTGGATTAAAGAGCGAAGCCACGATCGGATAAAGCGTTTGCCTCTCTTGATAGGAGGTGATCATCCGCCGGGTGACCTCGTCTCCCGCGAAGATGTTGCGATCGACCGTTTTGGGCGCGCTCACGGCTTTGAGTTTTGAAAACGGCGGAAGAAGTTTGAAGATGTCCTCTTCACCCCGAAGAGCCATATCGGGAACCGCTACGTAAAATGACGGAAGTTCTTCCATCAAGTTCGCCATGGTCTGCAGATCTTCGAAGGCTCCGACGATTTCGTTGGGGCTGATGAGATAAATGACGGCGCGGGGACCCGAATTTTTGAGCTGTTGGAGAAATCCGGCATGATCGTGAGCGTTGGGGACGCGACCCAGTTGCTCAACCGTCTTGGGATCGACGGCAACGAGTTCGATTTTTCCCGAGAGGGTGGAGATGGGTTTGAGTCTCACCCGGGCGTCGAAAAACAACGCCTCGACGTAGTCAAACCGAAACTGGCTGACCAGAAACGCGATCGCCACCGCGAAGCCAATCCGGATTAAGGCAAAATAGGTTTCTTTCCTACTCTTCACTTCATCCTTATACAGCGGCGTTTCCGGTCAGATCCAGCTCTAATCCGAATGGGGTGATCAATCGCCGGCGGGCACGCAAGCGGGACCACGACGGATCGGCGCTTCGTTACCAGTCGGTTTGCCGGAAACTTCTTTCGCCGGCGAAGGTTTTACTTTCTTAATGAACTTCACTTCGTTCTCCTCTTTTTCCTTACGCTCTTGCTTCAGCATAATATTCGATCGCCTTTGCTATTGTTGTTCGTGTCCTGATGCAAAACTCTTTATCTTTCTTGTGTTTCGAGCCGTTCTTCAGACGGTTGATGAACATGCATCCTCCGCCGCAAAGATTTTTTGCCCAGCAGGAACCGCAGTTGTTGAGCTCCTGCAGCGGGGCCGCGTACTCCGCGAGTTTCTCTTGATCGAGCCGAGTCCCCTGACCCACTTGCTCGCCCGGCTGGCCGATGAACCACTGGCAGGTCGTGAGTCGCCCCTTCGCATCGGCGAAGAGGTGGCTCTTTCCCGCGCCGCAATGGTTGAGCGTGCGACGCTGCTGATCGAGCGCGCGGAAGTAATGATCGAACGCTCCGATCTTGCGAAGCTCACGCTCGCCTCCCACCGAAAAGGCGTAGTCCGCCGTGCGAGCGATCTCGCGGGCGAATTCCTCGGAGGCCTCGCCATCATCTCCGTCGGCCGCGAAGTCGAACTTCAAAGTGTCGAAGTCAAACGGCCGAAGAAACTTGTACGTCTCGAGAACTCCCGTGTGGTGCTTTCCGAAAACCGCTCCGAACGTGAGCGAGCCGAGTCGATCACGAACTTTTAAGAGCTCCTGAACTCCCTTGAGCGTTCGTGCCGTGGAGCCTTGCCCGCCCGCGGTTTTCCTTTGGCGATCGTTGATCTCCGCCGGGCCGTCGATGCTGACCGTGACGTGACATCCGAGCGTCGCGAGGAGCTCCGCCGCCTTCTCGTCAACGAGGGTTCCGTTGGTGATCACGCGGAATCGAAGATCGATTCCGCGACCCGCCACCTGAAGTTTCGCAAACCGTGCAAGCTGACGGATGTTCTCCTGCGCGACGAGAGGCTCGCCACCGAAGAACGTGACATCAAACTGCTCACCGCGTTCGACATCGTGGAGGAGCATGCGCATCTGCTCGAAGATCGTCTCGATCTCGATATGCTTTCGCTTATCACCGAATGTACCGTCGCCGCCGGCCGCGCAGTAGGTGCATTTGAGATTGCAGACCTGGCTCACGTTGACCGAATACGAACGCACTTTTTGCGAAAGGGGCACTGTCGTCGCATGGGGATCGACCTCGTCGTTCCACTCCTGGATTTCAGAAGCAACCTCGCTATTAATCGCGGGGTCGACAGCGTTTACCTGCGACATCTTTTGGAGGGCTGACCAAACCGCATCATCCACCCGTGCGACCTGCAGGTTCTCGGCATGAAAGCCGATGACCTGACCCCTTTCGGTCTTGATCGCGAGAATGTTTTGGCGGCGGGCGAGTTCCATTTCTTCCTTCTGTGGTTCGAGATCTGGATGGCACCTTCGGTATCGTCGAGATCGTCGGTATCGAAAGGTTTCCGTTCACAACACTGTCTGATGTTGCGGAGCAATCTCTTTGCCAAGTTTTTAAGCCATTTCAGGGTCATAATGCACCCCGAGAAATTCATGAAAATATGAGATTTTCCGCAAGGTTACTCCCGACGGAAGAGCCGGCGCCGCCGAAGGCCGGCAGGTCCCCACAAAAACCATCAAGAATTTAAGTGCACCGGTATGAAAAAAGGGGGCGGGGGCAGGGAGAAGGTACGCCGTACCGCATGCGGTACGGCGTACCTTCTGCTTGCCACGCCTCGTCGTGCTCACAACCTGTGAGCGGGAAGTGATTATGGCCCTCTTTTCAAAGTCCATCGAAAGGCGGATTCTCTTTTCAACGGGTGCGCACCCTGGACGAAGAAGTGAAAACAACAATTATTGACCAGGAGACCCGATATGAAATCTTTAATGAAAATGGCCCTCGTTCTTCCGTTTCTCTCACTCGCGGCATGTGTCGAAACAACGGCACCTCTTTGCGATGCGAGCAATAAGGCTGATGTTGTCGGATTTGACCGCCAATATGTCCTTTCAACTTCGTTCGATCCTTCGAAAGATGTCGAAAGCGCGCAGATCAAAATCGAACGACTTGGAGTCGGCGAGTACACGGCCGGAGGCAGCGACATTTCAACCTGCCGTTTAGGGCGGTTCAACGTCGCCGAACAGAAGACAAAATTCGGAACTTACGAGCAGAGCATTGTTTCTGTAGATCCCGCAGGGGCAACTAGCCTCAATCAGCTGCTCGTGGATGCGAAGGCACTTGCGGCGGGGGGAGTCTCGTATGAGATCGTCGAGCGCGAAACGGGCCCTAAACAAAAACAGTGGGCCCGTAGCTTCGGGCAGCTCACGAACAACAAGCAAAAGGTCATGATCATCAACACCGATTCACCAGCAGCACGCGCGGTCATCGAGCAAAACGCCAAACTGAGCGCGTTCGGAATTTCGATGTACTAATCAATAATGCGGAAGGTCGGGGCCTGACGGGTCCCGATTCTTTTCGGATATTGGGCCCCGATGATCGAAACAGTTGGGGTCGTAAGACCGGATATTTTTCGCTACTTGGACTATCGTGATTTTCTACGCGACTTCTTCCAGCATCTGCTCGCAAAAAATCGGAAGTACTCGCAGCGTTGGATCGCTCAAAAAGCCGGATGGAAGTCGCCGCAGTTGATTTCGATGATTCTCAAAGGGGATCGCAAGCTCAGTATCGAGAGCGCCCAGCTTCTTTCTCTCGCTCTCGGTCTCTCGGAAAGAGAAGAGGAGTACCTCCTCATCTTGGTTGAACTTGAACATGCGACCCATCAAGCGAAACAGATCGAGATATTAGAGAGAATCCGGTTTCAGTTTCAGAATGGCCTGTTCATGGATCTACCGGACGCAGG
>SXSP01000092.1 GCA_005792225.1 Bdellovibrionales bacterium
CGGTGGCATCCGCACCGTCGACGACATGCATGCGATGCTCATGGCCGGCGCGGATAAAGTGAGCATCAACTCCTCCGCACTCTCAAACCCAGACCTCATCCGCGCCGGTGCCGAGAAGTTCGGCAGCCAGTGCATCGTCGTCTCAATCGATGCCAAGCGCGTTTCTGAAAATCGCTGGGAAGTCTTCTCCCATGGCGGCCGAAAGTCTACCGGCCTCGATGCCGTGGAGTGGTCCGTCCGAGCCGTAAACCTCGGCGCAGGCGAGATCGTCCTAAACAGCATCGATTCCGATGGCACCAAGGCGGGCTTCGACTTGGCCGTCACTCGAAAGGTGAGCGAGGCGGTTGCCGTTCCGGTCGTAGCGAGCGGCGGCGCGGGCACACTCGAACATATGGCCGAGGTGCTCCTGGAAGGAAGAGCCGACGCCGTGCTCGCCGCCAGCATCTTCCACTTCGGCACCTACCGTGTCGAAGACGTGAAGACCTACCTCGCCAGCCGAGGTATTCCGGTCCGACCACCAGGTTACTGATCCCGCCCTTTCTGATTGAGCCTCATCATGCAATCGCGCTGGCTCCCCATTCTGCTCTTGGTCTGCTCGAACGTGTTCATGACCTTCGCGTGGTATGGTCATCTCAAGTTCAAAGGCTCCGCGCTTTGGAAAGCCATCCTGGTCAGCTGGGGAATCGCGTTTTTTGAATATTGCCTTCAGGTCCCTGCCAATCGCATCGGATCGGACGTCGCATCCGCCTCGCAGCTGAAGGTCATACAAGAAGTCATCACGTTTGTGGTCTTTGCGGGCTTCTCCGTCTGGTATTTGGATCAATCCCCGACCTGGAACGATGCGATTGCGTTTGCTCTTATCATCGGCGCGGTTGCTATCAGCCTCTTTCAGCCATTTAAGTTTTAGAAACTGGTCCCTTTGATTGTTGTTGGATGAAAACCTGAGGTGAGTAGCTCAGCGAGTGCCATTCAATTTCGTTTAGAACGAAATCAATGGCGTCCGGCTCAGAGCAGGATGGCCGGACGTCGCACGCTCTCGTAAACCGGCTCGCCATCGAATCTCAACAACAATTAAAGGGACCAGTTCGGTTGTTTTGATTCTGAAAACCCTTCCTGACGGTCTTCGGACTCGACATCGCTCGGGGTACCTGGCCTAGACAATTTCGCGGGATTTCGATGATTTACGCTGGCTCTCCCCGCACAAACCGCTGGCGTGCTTCTTGATTAATGGAGGCATTGTCTCGGTCCCTATAGAGGAGCTTTCAGTGCGGATCCAGTTTATTCAGATTGTGTTTACTCTCTTGAGCATTGGCTACGGCATGCCCGCATCGTCGGCGCCGCAAGCGTGCCTGGATGCTTTCGCTAAAGCTCAGCCTGTCTACAAAACTCCTGACTTAAAGCTCGTTGATCAGCTCAATTCAGACCTCAATAAACGCCTCATCCGCGAGAGCTCTGAACTCAAAAATATCTGATCCAAAATCCCGACAAGCGGTTTTTCGACACGATCGCAATCGGAGACGGGCTTCACGGTGCTATTTTCTCGGCGGGAGCCGCGCAAAAGTTCGCTCATCCCTCTCTCTTGGTTCTTGAGGCAGGTTCCGGAGTGTCCGCGGTCTTCTGGAGTACGCGGGGCGAATTCGCGATCAATTCTAGAGAGGTCAAAGATTCCGGCAAGGGCGCGATCACCACAAATCGTTTCCCTCACTCGCCGTTGAAGTTGAGCGAAATTTCAGATGACTTCTTCGCAAGCTCACTCGGGATGTCGACGCTCGCGACGGCCACTCAGTATGCGTCGGCCGTTCCCGTTCTTTTCAACACGCGGGCGATAAAGATCACCGATCTTTGGAATGGCGCGGGGGTGAAGCCCTCTCCCCGTTATAAAATCGAAGCGCAAGATGGATTGATCTTTCACGCTAACAAGATCGTGAACATCACTGGCCTGGGTGACCCACATGTTCCGGTGAAAGATCCCGCATCTCGCGAGCTCATTCTAAAAAGTTTTGCCCAGACGAACCGCGAAGGCACACTCCTCGGCCGCATCACGAACTCAGATGATTTCCTCTCCATCGTCGGCAATCGAAAAAGACTCGGTCTTACTTTCGTGACCGAATCGAAGGCGAAGACATACGTTGTCATCGCGCCCGGTGATGGGGGGAAGATCGCGGTCGAGAAACTTCTGTCGCCTGACTTTTCACCGGATCTTAAGATCGTTTGGATCGCTCAAAAGAGCGTGACTCCGGAGGCATTCCGCGAAGCCACGTTCTTCCGCTATCACGGCATCTCCGAGGAGATCGGTAAGAGAATCGAAACCATCCCAGACTATGCGACTCGGTTCGTGCCGCTTCCTGATGGCAGGATTCAGGTTTTTGCCGACGGGATCGCTCAGTCCGCCATCGGTGACCACGTTATCTTGGCCACGGGCTATAAGAACAACTTCTCCTCTCTCCTCAGAGACGTCATCGGTGCCTCGAGCGTAACCGCGGAAAACGTGACGTCAAAGGTGCGCGAAATTGGCGATGTGACCAATGTAGGAACTCGATTGAAAATCGAGAATGCTCCCGAACAAGATATTTATGCGGGTGGAGTCGCGGCCGTACCTCTCGCAAGCGAAGCCGAACTCAATAAGTCGATCACACAGAACCCGGTTTCGATTGAGAACTTAGGTCCCCGTACGTCGGCTCTGGCGAAGGCTTTGGTGACCGGAACTCACTCGGAGATGGTGCTGAAACAAGGTCACCAATTAGTGTCGGTTTCGCTTGATGCGATTGGCAGCGCAAACCGAAATCGCATCGCCATCTCGCGCCTTCGGTCTCGAATAGAAGTCTCGCGGCTCCTTCGCAAATACGATTTGCAGGCCAAGCAATTCACACTTCGCGTGAATGAGCAAAAGCTCACCGTTGAAGGCCTGACTGAGGAGAGTGCGCGCAAACTTCTCGCCGATCTGCAGTCGGATTTGGGTTTACTTCACACGCTCGCAACGGCGGCTCGCGGAGGCGAATTAAGGCTTACCGTCCCCGCGGCGGAAGGCCGAGCAGACGTTGAGAACATCGCCTACTAATAGTGAGGCGGCTTCTCGTTGGCGGGGCCGACTTCGGATGCGCCAGCCACGTCGAGACG
Organism: Bdellovibrionales bacterium; assembly: GCA_005792225.1. Classification (GTDB taxonomy): domain Bacteria; phylum Bdellovibrionota; class Bdellovibrionia; order Bdellovibrionales; family JAMPXM01; genus SXSP01. The sequence continues at coordinate 3,118 of SXSP01000092.1, forward strand.
CTCCGTTAAGTTTTTCAAACTCTTCTCCAATTTCGCCATCAGGGACTGTTGCTCAAAGAGTCCCTCTTGAAGCTGTTCGATGAGCACTTCTTGATGCGAGATCTTGATCTCGAGTTCGATCATGCGATCTTCAATTTCGTTTTGCATGGGGCGCACCTTCTCATCGAACGCCGGGCGAGGCTAGACAATTCCTCGCTCATCAATTAATGAAAGAAAGAATGAAATGCCTCATC
>SXSP01000093.1 GCA_005792225.1 Bdellovibrionales bacterium
ATGAACAGCCTTGTTACGAATTTGAACAAAACCCTCGTGCTATTTGAAAAAACGACCAAGAACGAGCAGTTCAACAAGATCGTCGGCAACGTCGCCATCATCACTGAAGACCTCACGATCCTGACTTCAAAGCTTCGCGGCCCGGAAGCCGACAAGACAATGAAACTCATCCACGACCTCGTTTGGCGACTCGATAAGATCGACGAAAAAACAATCCGCGAATTTCTTCAAAAGGAAGGCATTCGCGCCCGGATCTTTTAAGATCCGGCCGAATACCGGTCAAAACGAAACATTCCGTACGCGAGCTCGGTTTTATACCGGGCTCGTTTGCGTTTGGGATTTGCAGATCTCCATCGTGAACGTGAGTTCTCGAATCTTCGAATGGAGCCGTTATATGCACGCGAAATAGTAAAAGGGATAAGTAGGACGGATTTAGTTTAGGTCGACGAGAGATGCGATTCGGGCAAAAAAAAACCCTCGATTGCTCGAGGGTTCAGAGTCCTAAAACTCAGAAACCAACTTACTTCTTCGCAGCTTTTTTGCGAGTAGCTTTTTTCGCTGCTTTCTTAGTTGTTTTCTTAGCTGCTTTCTTTGTTGCTTTCTTCTTTGCCATGTCTCGCTCCTCCTAGGATGAGTTTTTCGTAAAGTTAAACAAGAAGACTTCCTGCTTACAAGTTTACGGGTGTGACTCTGATCGTCAATAAAAAAATATTCTTGAGCCCTTTTTTTGTAACCCAAAGTCCAACTTCGAGCATGCAAACGACCAACATTCACTCGTTCAACGTCATCACGACATCGATTGATGCTCGAAAGTGCGCGCGAAAGTGTTCTCAGAAAAATATCGGAGGAAGTTAGAAGATGATGTTCTCGTTTCTCGTCGCGATGCTCGGGTTCTCGATCGCGATTCGTTATTTCAATGATCTCGTTCAGCAAAACTTCTTCTCCAAACGAGAGATGACAAAAATCGGCACCGCACATCTCGCGATCATTTTGACTCTCTTGTTACTGCTTCCTAGATCTCATCGTGGAACATGGATCGCGACGTGTGCGCCTCTGATTCTCACTGCAGGAGCGGCTTTCGCGGTCGTGCGATGGCGTTCGACATCGTTTCGCGCGCACGTGAGAGATGCACTTTCAATCATCGCTCTGAAGATGAAATCCGGTCGATCGTTCCGCCAAGCACTCGCCGAAACTTGCAACGAGAGCGATGCGAGATTTCGCAGCAAGTTCTCCGAAATCTCGAATGCTGTGGTTTTTTCACAACAACAGAAGACCGATCGCGCGACTCCATTCATCGCGGAAGTGATCGAAGAGTTCGTTCGAATAGATCAAAATCCACACGCTTCAACGAAACGATTGGCGGTTTTTCGCAATAAGCTTCGCATCGAAGATGATTTTCGACGTAGGTCCGGACAAGTTCTGTCTAGAATTCGCGCGCAGTCGCTCGTGATGAGCGTTCTTTATGCCCTCGTCTTCGTCTTTATGATTTGGAAATTTGGTTGGGATACGAATGCGCCGGTGCTCCTCACGTCGGCACTCCTGTTTTTCGTCGGCGTCGCTTGGATCACCCTCGGTGGAAGGAGGCTCAAGTGGAAGGTTTAGCTCCGCCGCTGAAGTGTCTCATCGAGATTCAATCCGCATTGCAGAACGGCGAGGCCATCCAGCGTGGACTCACACGGTACCTCCAAATCGCGGCATCTAACGGAGGAAGCGATGAAGAGTTTGCTTCTTTGCTCCGTCGTTTCTTATTTCTTTGGGATCAGGGGCAGGATTGGCGCTCGGTGATCGTTCAAGTGAAATCACCGCAGCGTCGAGCACTCTTAGAGTTGATCGCCACGGGTCTCGCGGGCCAACCGATTCTCAGTCATCTCGAAGAACTCAAGTCCGAAATCGTGGACGCATGTGACTCGGAGATACGCAAACACCTCGAACTTCTACCCATTTATATGTTAGCGCCTCTCCTCCTCTTTCAGTTTCCGGCATTTTTGTTGCTTCTCTTTGGGCCATTACTCTCCCGACTCTTGCAGGAGCTCTCGCGATGACGATTCAAGGATCGATCCTAACGGCAATGATGTGCTTTCTTCTCCTCCTCCAATGCGGAAGGGGCGAAGCGATGGAGCACCGGTCCAAAGAGGAAGCCCTTCAAGACCAGCAACTCCGATCCTTATTGAAGGCGCAATCGAGCTCCGAAGTGAGCCGAGTCATCGAAGTGGCCGGGAGGTTGAAAGAACTTCGACTCGAATGCGACGTTCAGCTCAAAGGAACTCGGCTCCCCATCGCTTGTCTCGAAACGCTTCAACTCGAGATGTCCTCAGGACTGATTGCATCAACGAACGCTGAAAAACAATCGAAGTGGCTCAACCAGCTCTGCTCGAAGAGAGCGAAAGCTTCAAAAGACCGGCGGGAACTGAGTCGCGTCGAGGCCTCAAAGGCGGCATCTTCTGAATGTCGAACGGCCGCTTCGGACCGATCAAAGGATCTCGATTACGCGGCCGAATCCGAATCTCCATCCGAATTGTTTACCGGCCGGCTGGACAGCGCCCGTCAGTAGCCACCAGAGCGGGTTTGAAGTGTGCACGGATGTTGCAGATGTATTGCGCATGCGTCCCGCGATGAACTCAAAAGAACTGCGCCCATCAAGTGCCATCTACCGACTTGATCGTGAGGCGGGCAGAGGACAATCTGCATCCGTTTTTCGGGCGGTCCGAGAAGACAGCGAAGGCCATTCACGGCAAATCGTCGCACTTAAGATTCTCAAAGATAAGAGAACAGTCCACTGGCTGAGACGCGAATTCGAAACTCTTGCGCAAATCAACTCTCCTCATTGCGCAAAGGTGCTGGCGTGGGAAAACCTAGCGGATGGACCAGCGCTTGCGCTCGAATGGATCGATGGTGTTCGCTTAGTAGACCTCGCGCGCTCGGAAGATCTTCATTTTCGAATCATCGACGAAATCATCGCGCAAATTCAGGAGGGCTTGAGGGCCATCGAAAAAGCGGGGCTTCATCACGGCGATTTAAGCCCGGCGAACGTTCTCATCGACAAAAGTGGCTGCGTAAAGTTGGTCGATTTTGCAACCGCACCGGCTCTTCCCGGCGTCATTCACGGAACTCCGGCGTACATCGCCCCTGAAATCTGGTCGGGGTCTTCGACCAGTCTTGATGCTGATCTCTTCGCGCTTGGGTTGATTGAGCACGATCTACGGACAAAGTTTCTTCATCAACCGGTCGACGTTGAAGAGTGTAAGCTCCGCAGCTCAAACTTAGCCGTCGAATGCCCGAATCAACTTCTTTCGCGCAAGCCTCGCGAAAGAAGTCCTCGCCCCTTCATCAGCCGAGAAGAGGTGAGAGTCGAATTAGCCAATCGCGTGCGAGCGCATCTCGATCGTCGCACCCTTCTTCTAACGGAGACTCGACCTTTGACGATGCCGAAGCCCCGCCGGAGCTTCGCGATCAAGTTACCGATTCGTATGGCACTTTCGTTCGCCACCGTCCTTTTTACGACCGCGCTCTCCGTGCGCGCGCAGGCGCCTCTTCCGCAGGGTCCGCAAGACCGAGCGAGCATTCACATTCGATCTCAAAAGTGGGTGAGGATCTGGCTCAATGGACGTGATCTCGGGTATGCGCCCATCGATGTCTCGAGACTCTTGCCGGGATCCCACCGCCTTACCTGGCAGACCGCGAGTGGAAAGGGCGAGAGAAGAATTCAACTCACTTCCGGATCGACAACTCTTCTCAACGAATCTGACCTGTCTCGACTTGAAGAGTGACGACGCCCTAGGCTAGAGTGCCGACTATGGCAGAATCAGTCAGGGTTCTACGTCTGGAGCACCTCGAGTTCTTGGTGGACGAGCTCATCAAAGCGAAACCTCAAGAAGCGAAAGTTCGAAGGTATATGGAAGCGGCCGGGTTGAAGTACGACTCGGATCCCATCCTTTGCATGAACATGGTCCTCTCGACGATCAACAGAATCCAAAGGGAAGAGCCTGATTCGAAGTCCCAACGGACTCCCCGCAGGGCCCGCGAAACCGACAGGAGCAGATGAAATGAAGGCAGATTGGAATCAAAAAGAATTCGGATTTGAAACTCGCGCGATTCACGCCGGCCAAAAACCCGATCCGACGACCGGTGCGATCATGACGCCGATTTATCTCTCGTCGACCTTCGTTCAAGAGTCGCCCGGCGTCCACAAGGGTTACGAATACAGCCGCACGAGCAACCCGACCCGCAAGGCCTACGAAGATTGCTTGGCCAATCTGGAGTCAGGCAAGTTCGGTTTTGCATTTACCTCCGGTTGCGCGGCTTCGACAACGGCCCTTCACCTGCTAAAAGCAGGCGATCACGTCATCGCTTCCGATGACATGTACGGAGGCTCGTTCCGTTTGATGGATAAAGTGATCCGTCATAACGGAATCGAATTTTCATTCGTGGATCTGACGAGCGTGGAAGCCTTTAAGTCGGCGATTCGGCCCAACACGAAGATGGTGTGGATCGAAACGCCCACGAACCCGACCATGAAGCTCGTCGATATCAAACGCACGGCCCAGGCCGCGCGCGCTAAAAATATCCTGTCTCTCGTCGACAACACATTTATGAGCCCGTACTTCCAGCGTCCGCTCGAGCTCGGCGCCGATATCGTGCTTCATTCGACAACCAAATACATCAACGGTCATAGCGACATCGTGGGCGGAGCATTGATCGTTAACGATCAAGAACTCGCGAATAAGCTCGCGTTCCTCTCGAATTCCATGGGTGGTGCTTGCTCGGCCTTTGATGCCTTCGTCTCAATGAGAAGTTTAAAGACGCTGGCTTTACGCATGCGCCAGCACGATCAGAATGGTCGCGCGATCGCCGAATTTCTCTCGAAGAACGCTAAAGTCGAACGAGTGGTATATCCTGGCTTACCGTCTCATCCCCAACATGCACTCGCAAAAGAACAGATGCACGGCTTTGGTGGAATGATCACGTTCTACATCAAAGGCGGTCTACCCGCGGCTCGCATGTTTCTCGAAAGCGTAAGAGTTTTCTCGCTGGCCGAGAGCTTAGGTGGCGTCGAGTCCCTCATCGAGCATCCCGCGATCATGACACACGCCAGTGTTCCCCCGGAAAACCGCAAGGCTCTCGGGATCGATGACGGCATGATCCGTCTCAGTGTCGGGGTTGAGAACCTGGAAGACCTCCTTCGCGACCTGACTCAGGCTTTGGATAAGGCTTAAACCAGGTTTTTCTTTGACAGCTGAGGTCCCGTAAGAGTACCTATGGGACCTCATTTCGACTTTTCTCTTTGGCCAGGTAGCTCAGTCGGTAGAG
>SXSP01000094.1 GCA_005792225.1 Bdellovibrionales bacterium
AGCTTCTCCGCAAAAGATTTCGGCAAAACGTTTGCCCGAACATAGGCCATCATCGCCAAGAAAAAGTCGGTGAGTTCCATCTCCACGCCCCCTCGGCGCCCTCAGTCCATGAACGCGCCTCTTTACCGGATAAGTGTAAGTCAAGTGTAAGTCAATCGACTTAGCTTTCGCGGCGCGATTGGACAGTGCGAGTTGATCGAACTCTATATGCCGACTTGTTCTTAAGTCCTGCCAACTACATCATCGAATTTCAAGCGGGAACGGGTCGGGTACTGAAGGCGTTTTTCGCTCAGGTTTCTGATTCGCCATGATCCGTGGGCGGAAGAAGTTTGTTAGAGAATGATTCACATGCAATGGGAGTTGAGTCATTGGTAGCGTAGGCCAAAGAGGAGAAGCGACTATGAAACATCTCGGTCTAGCGGCGCTTTCGGCAGCCATTTTGTTCTCTCAACCGACTCGAGCAGAGAATCTGGAGATCCAGATCTCTGAGTCCGTCAGCAGCGCACGCGAACTCGCCGCGGTTTTGCATCGAGTGAGTCAGGGCTATACATCCGAAGCGGATGGCCGAACTTGCTCAGTCAATACGTCTCTCGTTTCCGTGGAATCGGCCGGCGCGCCTCACGTAGCCCGCGTCAACTTGTGGCTCGGTCTTGCTCCGGATTCAGATGGAACCTGCTATAGAGACATCGTGCAACTCAAACGCGCGCATCTTGAAACGATCGCCGGCGTTTGTATTGAAGGGACTTGCTTCACTCTTTAAATCGTGAAGCAGTTCGCGCGAGCCACCTTTTAAAGGTGCCCGCGCGAAAACGTGAGTTCACTTGGAAAATTAGAGGACAGCTTTGCAGGGAACAGTCTCGTTAGAGACTTTCAATGTAAACGTCGCACCCGCGGCAGGTTCGAAGATATTTTTGATCTGAACTACGATATTCGAATTCTCGTAGCGGCCAATCACGTTCGTGCTATCGAGTCCAATTTCGCGATCCCAAAGCTGAACCGTGGTCTTCGAATCTCTCTGTAGGATCGTCACGAATCGGTCTTCCGCAACGCTCTTAAGTGGTTGGCATGTATATGCCTGTAAAGTGTAGGGGCGGCTCGACTGAGCTTGTGCAGCCGGAACGACCATTGCCGCAACTGTCGCGATCATCGCTAATTTAATCATCATGTGTTTATCTCCTATTAAGATTCGGCGCATCCTACCACACTCAGGCTCTTAACTAAACTAAATAGAAAATATAGACCCTTTTGGTGGAAGAAACGTACAGGTTCGTCAATTCTTTTTACAGTGAGGGGTGGAACTAAAAGGTTTCTACCAATCTTTTCCGAATGATGCCGGGGGAATGGCTTAAGGTTTTCGCGATTTCCGAGAGCAGATCCTCCCTTGATTGCAAACGAATCAGGGTCCGATCAACCGAAAAGCCGACGAGAGTATTGTAGCGCCCATTTCGATCTCGGAGTGCCCCCTTGACGGACTGAAAATGCTTCCATCGCCCTCCCGTATGGGCGATCGACTGATATCGTCGGATCTGCCGACCTGCGAGGATTTGCCGATCTCGCTCGAGCATGAGCTCAGCGCTCGTACTGGCGAAAAGTTTTTTATCGTCCGCGCCGATGATCTCCTCGATCTCTCGCCCGAGCATACGCGCACCGGGCCGGTTGATTTGAAGATATCGCCCGTCCAAATCTTTGACGAACATGGCGATGTCGGCCCACTCGATCAACGCGAAGAGATCTTCATCCTCAAATTTGGAAGTCATAAATAGCTCAGCCATGCACACCGTGTTCGCCTGTAATTTTGGGATGTTCTACACGCCGTCTGTCGATTTGAACAGCGTTCTTTACTCTCGCGAAAAGCATGCATGGAGACATCGTCTCGGCCTGTCGCGGACTTGCTCACCTTGGATGCCGGTGTTAATTTTTAAAGATGAAAATTTACCCGCCCACGCTTGAAACTCAGAGACTAATCCTCAAACCGATCACTCTCGAAATGGCGGACGATTACGAGAAGAATTTCGTCGATTACGAGGTTATCAACCAGCTTTCAGCCTTGGTGCCGTGGCCTTACCCGAAGGGCGGGGTCGCGGAGTATCTTAAGTCTCTCATCTTACCGACACAAGGCGAGAGCCGCTGGTCATGGGGTCTCTTTTTAAAAACAAATTCTGATGAGATCATCGGATGCATCGACTTGTGGAGGCCCGGTAAACCAGAAAATCGAGGCTTCTGGCTTGCGCGGAAACACTGGGGACGAGGGCTCATGTCGGAAGCCGTGCAACCCGTGACCGACTTTGCCTTCGGCCCACTCGGGTTCGACAGACTGGTTTTTGCGAACGCGGTGGGAAACTCTCGTTCTCGCCGCGTAAAAGAAAAATCAGGAGCCCGGCTCATCGCGGTGAAGCCAGGGAAGTACGTCAATCCGAAATTGACCGAACAGGAAATCTGGGAACTCTCGAAGGAAGAGTGGACGTCTCGACGAAGCAAGTCTACTTCTTAGAAAAAGGATGGATCATCGGGCGAAGGGAACCACTCAATTTCGTCCAGCTTCCCCGCCTTGAATTCGAACTTCATGACACGGCATCGACGAAGATCCGATGTTTGATAGAACTTCTCGCAGGCCTGTCTGACGTTCATCAGCTCTAACGACTGGCTAATGGAGGCGTATTCGGACTCGCTAAACTCCATAAGTTGATCCGTTTTTTTGATACGCGTTTGACTCGCGAGTAGATTGAAAATTTGAGAGACGTCCATGTATCCCGAAACGCTAAGCTGATCCGCGTTCGGAGTAGTTTTCGCAAGTCTTTGTAACATCGGAATGACTCTTGGTCCGATCACGAGTCCCGCATCAATTCTCGAGATATCACCCTTACGAATCGCGTTCGCGAGCGCACTTCCGAACGCCACTTGATTCTGAGAGAGCAGGCCAATCTTCACGTGCCCCGCCCCTCGGTTAAAGCTGACCGTATGACCCGTCCCCTTCGCGGCTTCCTGTAGAAGACGAAGTTCTTCTGAAGGTTTCCAGACTAAACTCGAAAGCCGACTCACGAGGCTCTCGCAAGACCGAGAGCCCGCGGCTACAGCTGGAGCCGGAGCCATTGCAAGACTGATGATGATAACCGCGAGGCGAACCATTAAGAGTCCGAGTCCACGCCGTCCATTTCCAGCAGCATCTCATCGATCTCATGAGCGAGGGTTTTGGCTAGGGAAGTCTGAAGCTTTTCGGCTTTACAGATCGTTTTGAGCTTTTTGATGTCGACCTTGGCTTTTTGAGAGAGTCTCTCGAAACTGTAGATCACCGACTGCCTCATCGATTCAGACGTCGACACAACCTTAATGCGGAAATCAGCGTCTTCGTTTTTATTCGTGATCAAACGAGTCGTGTTGTCGAGCGTATCCAAATCTTCAACGAGATTTTGTGCATCGCGATTGGCAGGCAATTTTTTTATTAAGTTTTCTGCGGCCACTTTGCATGCAGCGCTGTAGTTAAAAACATCATTCGGTCCCTTGGGCCCGAGTTTTTCCTTATGTGCCTTGTACGCGTCCTCAATTTTCTGGGAGTAAGCCTGAAGCTTCGGGCATTTCTGCTTTACCTCGTGATCCTGGACGGCGACGATCGAACCGTCCTCTTTTTTATGGATGCACTTTTGATTTTCGAGCGCGCGTGAAATCCAAACGAACTCTTCTTTTGAGTCAGCAGTTTGATCCGCCGGGCCAGCAGAGTCCCCGCTGACCACCTCGCCAGCCCGCGCCCAAGGGGCTGCCGCGAGAAGTCCTAAAACAAAGAAGATTGCGAAAACGGTGCGAACCATAAAAACCCTCCTGATCTGCTCCCCATCAACTTCCCTTGCGAAGCATGCCGAGCCATTTAGGCAGCACAGACGCAATGGCTTGCGGTGTAATGGTTTTGCGTGCAGACGTCGACGACTGTCGAAACCTTTGACAGTTCGAATTGCCGGTTAGGCCGGCGGGTAAGACCGGTCGCAAGGCCGACGGTTTCGTTTGAAACGAAACGCCTCCATCGCCATCGCAGCAAGCCGGTTGACCAATCCACCCGATTTTGGCCTGATCAAAGATCTCGGAGGTCAAAATGTGCTATTCGCAAATCCGAATCGAAACCGGGTACAACAAAGTCATCGACGAGAAGACGTTCGTATCTACTCACCCCGAAGACATGCAGAAGAACGGCTCGCAATCGATCCTCAATAACTTAAAAAAATACACTGAACAAAACTGAGTCTCTGATTGATGGATTTAACTCAACAATCTCTGCTGCCAATCATCGGCGAATGGCTCACGCTCGAGCCCCTTGAGGATCGACTTTTCGATGAGGTCTGTTCCGTGATGATTCCCGATCCCGACGGCTGGTATTCAGTCATGTTTGGACTCAACACTCCGTCTGCGTACCGGAAGGAATTTGATGATGCGAAATCGTTCTTCGCGAAAGGCACCGGCGTGGGCTTCGCCCTCCGCGATAATAAAAGTCAGAAGATCGCCGGCATTTCGTTTTTCTTAAAGCTTGATTCTGAAAATCGAAGTCTCGAAATTGGCACCACCAACATCGCGCCTCGTTTCCGTCGAACCCACGTCAACACGTCTGCAAAGTACCTGATGCTCAAAGAGGCGTTTGAGAAGCGCAACTGCATTCGAGTTTCCTTCCGCGTGGATGAGGAAAATTTGATTTCTCGTAGAGCCATCGAACGTCTCGGAGCAAAGTGCGGTGGCACTCTTCGCTACGAGCGCATACTTCCCGATGGCCGTATCCGAAACTATCTTTTCTACAGCATCATCGATCGCGAGTGGCCCGAAGTGAAAAAACGATTGGAGACATTCCTCCGTGAAACCAATGGGACCGATTCATGCGCAACCTAGGCCCCATCTTCTTCGGAATCATCATTGGCCTTCTGCTCGGCCGAATACTCTGGAACACGCACTTGCCGGCGCCCCAAGAACGCGTCGTTGAAACACCAATCGCGACGGAAGCTCCAGCCCAAGTACAACCTGAGACGATCCCCGCGGTGGCGTCCGCGCCAAATCTTGCCGCAGACAAGGGCTCCAGCTGCAACTTGCGGGACTTTCCTTTGAGTGAATTGAAAGCCGCCTACGACGCAAAAAACGATGTCGTGACAAAAAGCATCGTGCTCGCGCGCTTCCCTCCCGCGAAAACGGAAATCGAAAAAGAAGAGCGGCGAAAGGCGTTCGCCCCAGAAGTCGCGGAACTCGCGCGCGAGAGCCAGTACTGGAGTTCCGAATGGAGCACGAGGCTCGGATCAGGAGGTATTTCGATGACAATCGTCTGGTCGGTTCACGACGATGGCGACGGCTTTGGATTCGAAATCTTCTTGCCGGATGGGCGACAAGC